>CANJWF010000064.1 GCA_947478315.1 Sphingobacteriaceae bacterium
GAACTACTCGACCTCACTCAAGCAGAAACAGGTAAAATTAACCTAAACATGCAAGCAACTCATCCAAAAAACATTATCCAATACGCCACCAGCACCCACAAAATGACCGCAGAACAAAATCAAATTAAGGTAATAACCGAAATACCAGACCCTATATCTAACGTACAGGCAGACATAGAAAAAACCACTTGGGTATTAACCAACCTCATTATTAATGCCATTCGATATTCCAATACCAATTCCAACATTATCATCAAAGCACAAGAATTAGACAAACACATACAATTCTCAGTACAAGATTTTGGAAAAGGGATAGATACCCCCTACCTATCCAAAATATTTGAGCGCTATTTCAAAGTTCCTGGCAATAATCAAGGAACAGGTCTAGGACTTGCCATCAGCAAAGAATTTATAGAAGCACAAGGAGGAGAAATTCGAGTAGAAAGTAATTTAGGAGAAGGAAGTACCTTTTACTTTACCCTAAACAAAATCTAGAAACAAGAGCTAAACTTTGCCCAAAAATCATCACGAGGCAATTCGGCTACCAACAAAATAGATGCTTGTTTTACAGGATGAACAAAACCCAAGCTACGCGCATGCAAACAAATACTTCTATCTCGGTTTGCTCGCGGATAACCGTACTTATTATCACCCACAATAGGACAACCCATACTAGCCAATTGTACCCGAATTTGATGCGGTCTTCCCGTAATAGGACTCACTTCTAAAAGAAAATAACCATCCTTTTCCATCAAAACCCTATACGACAATTCGGCATGCAAAGCATTTTCCCTTTGTTCAGAAAAAGCTTTAGTAATATTTTTTTGCTCATTTTTAACCAACCAATGCACTAAAGTTCCCTCCGACTGTGGTGGTCGTTCACGTACCACAGCCCAATACACCTTAGTCATGTGCCTATCTCTAAATAGTTGATTAGTTCGAGTAAGTGCTTTACTTGTTTTAGCAAACAACACCACACCACTAACAGGACGGTCTAAACGATGCGTAACTCCCAAGTAAACATCCCCAGGTTTTTGATAACGTTCTTTAAGATAAGATTTAACCATTTCACTCAACGGCATATCACCCGTTTTATCACCCTGCACAATAGCACCAGAAACCTTATTAACAGCAATTAAATGATTATCCTCATAAATAATTGCAATATTCTCTTTACACACTACAGCCATACACCCAGCATTAATATTGCTCCTGTTGATTGGGGAAATCTCCCGATTTCACATCCCTAATATACGATTGAGTAGCAGCCCCAATTTCCCGATATAAATCCAGATACTGTCTTAAAAATCTAGGTTTAAACCCTTTTGTCAATCCAATAAGATCATTAATGACCAACACTTGACCATCGCAAGCCGAACCCGCGCCTATACCAATAACAGGAATATGAACAGATTGCACCACCTCTTTTGCCAATACAGCGGGTATCTTTTCCAACACAACAGAAAAACAGCCAGATTGCTCCAATGCAATTGCATCTTCTCGTAACTTATCCGCTTCCGCTTCTTCCTTTGCCCTAACCGTGTAAGTACCAAACTTATAAATAGACTGTGGAGTAAGCCCCAAATGCCCCATTACAGGTATGCCCGCAGTAACAATTCTAACAATCGAATCAGAAACCTCTACACCACCCTCTAATTTTACCGCATGAGCACCCGACTCTTTCATAACCCTAATAGCCGAATGTAAAGCCTCTTTAGAATTACCTTGATAAGCTCCAAAAGGTAAATCGACCACAACTAAAGCACGTTTAACCGCTCTAACCACAGCAGAAGCATGATAAATCATCTGATCCAACGTAATCGGCAATGTAGTCTCATGCCCAGCCATTACATTAGAGGCCGAATCACCTACCAATAAAATATCAATACCAGCTTCATCCAAAATAGTTGCCATAGAAAAATCATACGCCGTTAACATCGCAATTTTATCCCCCTTAACCTTCATAGCTTGCAATGTATGCGTAGTAACCCTTTTAACTTCTTGATGTACGGACATAAGGCAATTTTATTTTTTCACGAAAAATGTCAACAATATTGCAAATGTTCAACTTTCAAATCAATATTCAATATTTTAAACAGATTATTTATAAACTCAAAAAAAATAATGTCCTACATTTGTCGAATAATATAGTATGTAAAATGAGTGCCAACCCAGAAAAATTAAAAGCATTACAATTAGCTTTAGACAAAATAGAAAAATCATACGGTAAAGGTACCGTCATGAAATTAGGAGATACTGCCGTAGAACCCATCGAAGTCATATCAACAGGTTCTTTAGGGTTAGACATTGCCTTAGGCATTGGTGGATTACCCAAAGGTAGAGTCGTAGAAATATACGGACCAGAGTCCTCAGGGAAAACAACACTAGCCATTCATGCCATTGCCGAAGCACAAAAAAAAGGCGGTTTAGCTGCGTTCATCGATGCAGAGCATGCGTTTGATAAATTCTACGCACAAAAATTAGGTGTCGATGTCGAAAATTTACTCATTTCACAACCCGACAATGGCGAACAAGCCCTAGAAATTGCCGATAATTTAATTCGTTCAGGAGCCATAGACATTATCGTTATAGACTCCGTAGCCGCCTTAGTTCCTAAAGGCGAAATAGAAGGTGAAATGGGAGATTCCAAAATGGGACTACAAGCCCGTCTTATGTCACAAGCCTTACGAAAATTAACCGGGACTATCAGTAAAACAGGATGTTGCTGCATTTTTATCAATCAATTAAGAGATAAAATAGGTGTCATGTTCGGAAATCCAGAAACCACTACAGGAGGAAATGCCCTTAAATTTTATGCATCTGTAAGACTAGACGTACGACGCATATCACAAATTAAAGATGCAGAAGAAGTATCAGGCAACAAAACTAGAGTTAAAGTAGTAAAAAACAAAGTTGCTCCCCCTTTCCGTTTAGCAGAGTTCGACATCATGTTTGGTGAAGGCATATCCAAGGTGGGAGAAATAATCGACTTAGGTGTAGATTTCAATATTATAAAAAAATCAGGTTCGTGGTTCAGCTACGGAGAAACTAAACTCGGACAAGGTCGAGATTCAGTCAAACAGTTATTACTCGACAACCCCGAATTGGCACAAGAACTAGAACAAAAAATAAAAGCAGAAGTAAGTGGTGAAAAACTAGAATATAAAGAAAATGTTTAAACCATAAGAGTTATGAACGCTACTATAACTATGGAAGTTTCCATACTTCTAAATATATCTCCCTCAGAAGTATGGAAATCACTTACAGACAAAACACTCGTTAAAAAATATTTTTTCGGAACAGAAGTGACTTCCTCGTGGGAAATTGGAAAACCTATTAAATTCACTGGAGAATGGGAAAATACCCCCTATGAAGACAAGGGTACTATTCTCGAATTGGAAGTTAACAAAAAACTGACATACAATTATTGGAGTTCATTTTCTGGAACAGAAGATTGTAGTGAAAACTACGCTCGCATAACCTATCTGCTTTCAGAAAATCAATTAGGTCAAACCACACTAACCATTATTCAAGACGGATTTAAAGATGAAACAACAAAAAATCATTCCATTAATAATTGGAATACAATACTCCAAAATTTAAAAAAACTCTTGGAAGAAGGTATAGCAAGTTACTAACCCCAAAACACAAGAGGGATGCATCAAAAATACACCCCTCTTGTGTTTAATAAAATATAGTAGGTAATCAAACCAAATTAGCTATTTCAACATTTTCGTTAACATTTTTCTCATAATCAATCTCTCCAACACCGAAACCAAAAAGGCTTAAAAAATCTTTTTTATACCCAACCAAATCTCCAATTTCGGAAAGATTCTCCGTGCTTACACTTCCCCAAACTTCCGCTATTTGCTGTTGCACATCAGGTCTCATTTCAAAATCATCAATACGAATTCTACCCTTTTCATCCGTCGGAATATCTCCATTAACATACAAGCGTTCACTAAACAAACGTTGAATCTGCTCAATGCAGCCCTCATGTACACCCTTTTTCTTCATTTCTTTATACAATAAAGAAATATATAACGGAATTACAGGAATAGCAGAACTGGCTTGCGTAACCAATGCTTTATTCACAGAAACAAAAGCTTTTCCGCCAACAGGCTTCAACTTTTCAGTAATCGTAAAAGCAGTAGCTTCCAAATGGTCTTTAGCCCTTCCAATAGTACCCTTACGATAAACAGACTCTGTCAATGCAGGTCCAATGTAAGAGTAAGCTACAGACATCGCATTAGGAGCCAAAACATCTGCCTTTATGAGGGCATCCATCCACATTTCCCAATCTTCTCCCCCCATCACTGCAACCGTATTATTAATATCTTCGTCACTACAAGGGTCAATTGAAATATCCGATACAATACCTGAATGAAAATCTACAGTTTTATTAGTAAAAGTTTGTCCAATAGGCTTAAGCACCGAACGGTGAGTAACACCCGTAACAGGATGGTTACGAACTGGAGAAGCTAAACTATAAATGACTAAATCAATTTTTCCTAAATCTGCTTTGATGAGTTCTATTGTTTTCCTTTTAATTTCATCCGAAAATGCATCACCATTAATACTTTTAGCATATAAACGCGCCTGATGAGCTTCTTGCTGAAATGCCGCACTATTGTACCAACCTGGAGATGCCGTTTTGCCCTCTTGAGGAGCTTTTTCGAAAAACACACCAATGGTAGATGCATTTGCACCAAAAGCACTTGTGATTCTTGAAGCTAAACCAAAACCCGTTGAGGCTCCAATAACTAATACCTTTTTAGGACCTTGAATAAGTCCCTTAGATTTAACGTAATTAATTTGATTACGCACATTTTTCGCACAACCAACCGGATGCGCTGTCAAGCAAATAAATCCGCGTATTTTAGGTTCTATTATCATACTTTCTATAGTTAATATGCTAATTATAAAATAACTACTAAACTAATGTAACAAATTCAAATTGAGAATGTCATTCCTTCTTGTGCAAGCTCTGTATTCTCAAAAACACATTTTGCTTCCAAATGCAAAGGTGTTAAATCTTTATAACGTGCAGAAAAATGACCGATAAGCAATTTTTTAACTTTCGCTTTACGAGCTATTTCTCCTGCCTGCTGCGCGGTTGTATGAAAAGTTAACGAAGCCCGCTCAACCATATCATGCATAAAAGTAGCCTCATGATACAATAAATCTACTCCTTCAATTTGAGACAAATACGATTCGGAACAAACTGTATCAGAACAGTAAGCGTAAACTCTTGGAGCATCAGGCTCACTCGTCAAATCATAAGCAGCATACACTTGCCCTGATGCATCACGATAATCTATCCCCCTCTTCAATAAAGATATATAAGCAGTTGGTATCGCTAAACTCGTAACTTTATCTTTTAACACCTTTCTTGATTTTGATTTTTCTTTAAACAAAAAACCAGTACAAGGAACCCGATGCTGCAAAACAATAGTCTCTACAACTATACTTTCATTTTCAAAAATGACTGAGGAAACATTCTGTGGAATAGCAAAAAACTCAATAGGATACTTAAAAGGTGTTCCTCCCGCTTCTATCTGAATAGCTAAAATAGATTCTAGTGCCGCAGGAGCATAAATAAAAATAGGTTTCACCCTCCCATTCAAACTCATCGAAGAGAGTAAGCCTATCAAACCATAATAATGATCCCCATGCAAATGACTAATGAAAATATAATCTATACGTTGATATTTAATCCCATAACGCAATAAACGATGTTGCGTACCTTCTCCACAATCAATAAGAAAAAACTTTTCGTTATGGTTCAATAGCTGAGCTGTCGGATTACGATCATATACAGGAGTTGCAGAACTATTGCCTAATATGGTAACCTCAAAGCGCATAAGTACTTATTCTACATGACCTCTAAATTCTCGCTCTAACTCTTCCATAAAAACCAAATCAATAGCTTCTTCATTAGATTCAAGCAACGTTAAAATATTTTCTAATCGAGAAATAGCTACTAATTTTCCTATAATGGGATTCGCATGCGTTATTACAAAAGTTCCACCCAAAGTCTTACACAAACGATTGGCTACCAAAATAGAACTTAAGCCTGATGAATCTATATACTTAACGTTTTTTAAATCTAAAATCAAATTTTTAAAGCCCTCATTATTCAATACAATGAACTCGGATTTGAGTTGGGCGCTATTTAAAGTATTCAGTTTAGACTCTTCGAGCTTCACTAATACATACTTTTCATGCTTATCTAAGGTAAACTTCATAGGAACAACGTAATACAATGTGGAAGGTTATCATCAAACAATGATTAACCATTCGGTAAAAATAAGTTTTTGAACGTTTACTTATACATAACTTTTACGTTTGAATTCAAAACAATACATCACGAATCTTTCTGAATACAGCGTAAAACTGCTTGTTCAATTTCAATAATTATATCTTTTTGATTAGCAGGCACAAAAGATTCACCAACAATATTTTCATACAACTCAACATAACGCTCGGATACCGCTATAATTTTGTCTTCGGTCATAATAGGAACCTTTTGCCCCTCTTGACCTTGAAAACCTTGTTCTATTAACCATTCTCTAACAAATTCTTTTGATAACTGTTTTTGAGGTTCTCGTCTTTCTTGTCGTTGCAAATACCCATCTGCATAAAAATAACGGGAAGAATCAGGCGTATGAATTTCGTCTATTAAATAAATTTGGTCTTCAATTTTTCCAAACTCATACTTCGTATCTACCAATATCAACCCTCGCTCTGCCGCCATTGCCGTACCCTTGGCAAATAACTGTTGCGTGTACTGCTCTAACAACACATAATCTGATTCGGTCACAATACCTCTACGTAAAATTTCTTCTCTTGAAATATCCTCATCATGTCCTTCAGATGCTTTGGTTGTAGGTGTTATAATAGGTTGAGGCAAACAATCGTGTTCAGATAAACCCTCAGGAAGATGCACACCACATAATATTCTTTTTCCAGATTGGTAAGTTCGCCAAGCATGTCCTGAAAGATAACC
>CANJWF010000065.1 GCA_947478315.1 Sphingobacteriaceae bacterium
AATCACATCTCATTCTTCGTATTACTTCAATCAATATTTTAATCATTACTTAAGAGGCTAATAGAGTAAAATGATATGGGCTCTTCTACTAACTGACAAAAGTAAAAATTAATTTGTAAAAGTAGATTTAAACTCGCCAATACAATTGTTCGGCAGTGTGTTAAATGTATAATGTTCACGCGCAGGGTCTTTTAGTTTGTAAATTTCTGATTAAAATGAATTAACAAATTTTTTGTTCAATGAATTTTAATCACCTGTTTGAAAATCAGACTTTTATTTTCCAAATACCATAGGTGTTAACGTTCTTCAATTTCTATAGCTTATCCTCAATTTAAAGCAATTCAGCGATGCTTAATCTTTTTATAAAAGTAGGAAGCATGTGTAGACGATAAAGCACACCGTGTATTATTACTCATCCACATGTTTGCAATTCATGTAAATTTGCCGCCTCACATCGTTTTATATTTAATGTATGATTAAAAAATTATTTCAGCAATGTATTGTAGTAGCTACAGTAATTGCATCGAGTTTATCGCTAAACTCTTGTTCTAAAAAAGAAGTATTAAATATTCCTTCTTCTGAAAGTTCTGGTAAAATTCAATTTATGGTAGGCGCAAATGCTCGTGGAGGATTGTCCATAAAAAATACAATGGGCGCTAAAGTGAATTTGGCAACAGAACCAACAAGTGTGTTAGTGAATGCTACTTCCATTTCAATTCAATATTCAGATGCGGGTGGTAACCTATATACTGCTACCGCCACTTTGAGAGGTTTTAACGGCAGCTATATCAGTGATCCTATCAGTATCAAAACAGGGACCTACTCTTTGGATAGATTTTTAGTAATCAACGATAATGCTCCTAATGCGAGTGAAAACGTTATTGCAGCTACGCCTACAAAAGGCACTAGTACGGCAAATTATGTACAGCGCCCCTTGTCGCAAACGTTAACTGTGAATGCCGATGTTACCTCGAACACCACGATGGAAGTAGTATCTACTTCAGGACTTTCTCCCCAAGATTTTGGTTACCAAAGTTTCCGTTTAAACGAAATTAAGTTATTTGGTTTTTTATTAAATGTAGAAGCTTACGACCCTACTATCGACAATAACTTAGGAGGATATAATTCGATTATAGGAGTTAACGTGAGTATTAGTCGCATAGGTTCTTTGCTCAGTAACACCTTAACCACCAAAACAACAACACTTTTCAACTTACCTTATGGTACCAGCGATGGTAGTGATATCATGACTTTACAACTAAGTAAAGTAGGTTATCAAAGTAAAACCATTACGAAAACTGTTGCGGAATTATCTGATTATTTTGAGCCTAAAAATGGAGGGAAAGGGGCATTAGTTGTTATTTTAGAAGCTACGCGAGGTGCTCAAGTTAGTACCCTAGCAGGCAACGGTATAGCAAGTTCTGTAGATGGCGCAGGTACCGCCGCAAGTTTCAACATGCCTTATGGCGTATCTATCGATAATTTAGGGAATGTATATGTTGCCGACAACCGAGCGAATAAAATTCGTAAAATTACACCAGCTGGTGTTGTTACTACCTTAGCGGGAAATGGTAGCGCTAGTTCTGTTGACGGAACTGGTGCTGCTGCAAGCTTTAATAGCCCTACGGGCATAGCGGTAGATGCGTTAGGCAATGTATACGTATCGGATTACAATGGCAATAAGATTCGTAAAATTACACCAGCAGGTGTAGTAAGTACCTTGGCAGGAAGCGGTAATCCTAATTCAGTTGATGGAACTGGTTCAAGCGCAAGTTTTAATGGACCTTTCCAAATCGCCTTAGACAATGTAGGCAACCTATATGTTGCAGAATACAGAGCAAATAAAATTCGTAAAATTACACCAGCAGGTGTAGTGAGCACCTTAGCGGGAAGTGGTACTGCCAGTGATATCGACGGCACTGGAACAGCAGCGAGTTTTAATGGACCTACTGGCATCGCAGTAGATTATTTAGGCAATGTATATGTATCAGAAACGTTGGGCAGAAAAATTCGTAAAATAACCTCTACAAGCATAGTTAGTACCATAGCTGGCTCAGGTGTTAACGGTGCTAGTGATGGGTCAAGTAGTGTTGCCAGTTTTAGTTGGCCTACTAATATTGCAGTAGATAATGCCCTAAATCTATACGTAGCAGATGCCGATAACAATAAAATTCGTCAAGTAAGTGCTACAGGTATAGTAAGCACCTTAGCGGGAACAGGTGTGGAGGGAGCCGTAAATGGTCCCATTAATACTGCACAATTTAATAATCCCATCGGTATTGCAATCGATAATGCAGGGAATTTATATATAGGAGATGGTCTTAATAACATGATTCGTAAAATTTCGAATCGATAACACAAGTTATTCATAACAAAACAATGACGCTCTCGTTTTTAAGGGCATCATTGTTTGTTATGAATTTAACTGCAAATTTCTTATAATACTGCCTACTACAAATAACACAATGTCAATACAAAAGATTCCAATTAGCTAAATTTTCGCCCGATTCTAATATTTTTTCTCTTGCTTTAGGCAATCCATCCCCTATAAAATTGAACAAATTGGCTGTTGCAACCGCACTCACATCAATGCTGCTCAATCCCTCCAGCAAATGATTTTCATTACCTGCACCACCTGCAATGATTAAAGGTACTTTAAGATTTTTTTCTATGCGTTGTATCGTATCAAAATCGTAACCAAAGCCAGTACCATCTCTATCTATGGAATTTAGATAAATTTCTCCGATGTGTAAAGATTCAACATATTGGATATATTCCTCTAGGGATAAATCAATTTTTGTATTTCCATCATGTATGTAAACATCGCATACTCCTTGATTGTATTTATAGTCTATAGAAGCAACAATACTTTGCGAGCCGTAATTTTGAATCAGCCGTTTTACCAAATGTACATCTTCCACGAGTACCGAGTTTAAAACTATCTTATCTGCTCCACTATTAAAAAGTAATTCTGCATCTTCAAAAGACCTTATACCACCACCTGCGGCAATGGGAATGAAAACATGAGTTACCAAATTACTAATAATAGCTGCAAATTCAGTGATAGATTTCTGAGTTTTTGTTGCATCTAATACGATTAATTCGTCTAAAGAAAAAGCTATTTTCTGAAATTGATAATTTTTTTCAAGCCAATTCAAATTTCCTACTTTCTGCAATCTAAAATTTCTACTTTGCATAAAGAAGCCTTGACTGTGAATTAAGGTAAATATGATACGTTTTCTTAACATCAAAACCTGTCTATAAAATTTCTAAAAAGATTCAATCCGTTATGTTGGCTAAGCTCGGGATGGAATTGTACTCCTGCAATATGACCTGTTTCAAATGAGGCAACAAAATCACCTCCATAATCACAATAGGATTGATTTATTACTTCGTCTGTGACCATTTTATAACTATGTGTAAAATAAAAATCGACCGCATTTGAAAAGCCAGCATACAACTTTAAATTGGAATTTATTTTAACTTGATTGAATCCAACGTGAGGGACTTTTAGGTTACTATTATCAAATTTGACAACGTCACCTTTAACAAATCCTAATCCAGCATTTTGTCCATCTTCGCTACTTGACCTCCCTAACAGTTGCATCCCCAAACATATTCCCAATAAAGGCTTTTTGTGCTTAACAATAATATCCTGCAAGGATACGTCTAGCTTTTTTTGTTTAATTTGGCTCATTGCTTTAGCAAATGAACCTACACCTGGTAGAATAATTTTATCGGCACTTTTTAATATATCATATTCAGAAGATAGGAGCACATCATCAGCTCCCAAGTATTGAAGTGTACTGACTAAAGATTTGATGTTACCCATTCCATAGTCAACAATTACAATTTTCATCTGTTTAAATTGTTTTTCAGTTGTGATGAAGAACCCATACAACAGTAATCATGCCCCTTTGTGAGGATACTGCTCATGGGTGTTTCATCGGTTTAAATTGTTTATTCGTTTGTATTTGTTCTTCAGCGGCACTCATAGTTTCATCTGTGATAAAGAACCCATATAACATCAATCATACCCATTTTAGTATCATGGTATTTTATATTGAAAAGTCTTCTCCTGCCACAAATTTTGGTTGCCAAACACCCTCTACTTTATTAAATAAATTTTTATTCACGTATTTATCAAGTACTGCGTCAAATTCTTCTTTTGTCATTTGATAATAACTAAGATAGGTATCAATCAAATCATAAGGATAAGCATTATCGTACATTTTCACTAAATTCAAGGCTTGGTCTCTCGTCATAGAACCTCTTCTTATTTCAATCCCTGCATCTTGTGTAGCTCTTCCGAAACCAAATTTCAAATACATTAAATAGGCATGCAAAGCATATAATGCTTGGTCATTTTGTGCAAAATTGGTAAACGTATCTACATTACCTTCATCTTTTTCAATCAAACCACAATGCTCTTTGGCAATAATGTAATTTCGATAGGAATCCCAAGGTTCAAAATAAGACCAATGCGTAAATGATAAACCAATATCTGACACTTCTTCTTCTGTTGGAAATTTAAATAACGATAATTCTGAGTCAGAGATATCTTCATCTTGTTTTATTCTCTCGAATACTTTTTCATGTCCCCCCTCTAAGTAAATTCTTTTCATATAGCTTATATCATATAGTGCTGTATGTTTACTCTCTGTAGAACCTCCATATTCAACTTCTCCATCTTCACCATAAAATAATAAGGGAATTTTAAAATTTGCTGCAGTTTTAATTACTGCGGTCAAAATAGCAATTAACCACCCGTAATAAGGAAAGCCTTTCTCTATAAAACCATACTTATTGAGTCGATCTAAAACTTTAGGATTAGGGGTTACATGAATATGATTATAACCAGCATGTATAAAATTGAAAAGATTTTTATCTCCTATAGGTAATGATAGTGCGGGTCTGACGGTTATTGTTAAAGGGTTCATTCCATATTTATGCTTTAGCATATAGGCAACATAGGAACCATCTTTTCCTCCACTAACGGGAACAATACAATCAAAATTACCGTTTTGGGATTTATACTTCTGAAGTAGCTCTTTTAATTCTTTTTGTCTTGGAGACCAATCGATTACTTTTTTTTCTTCCATCCATTGGCAAGCATTGCACCATCCTCGAGAATCAAACGAAATTCGAGGTCTTGTAGACATATTCAAGCAATTTTTGCACCAAAAAATTTTCTTTTCACTCATAATTATATTATCGTTTTGTGTTTAAATAATGTTGTGTTTAGTAAAAAATAACTGTCTTTAAATCGCGGTCCAACCTCCATCAACTGCAATATTTTGCCCCGTTATGTATTTAGATTCATCCGATAGTAAAAATACAGCTAAGGGAGAAATATCTTCTGGCAACCCCATTCTTCTCATTGGAACTTTATTTTCGTAATTATTGACAAAAATAGGACTTTGATGATCAAAAATACCTCCAGGAGAAATCGTATTTACTCGAATATTAAACGGTCCTAAATACGATGCTAAATAACGAGATAAGTTTATAATAGCTCCTTTAATGGCAGAATAGGCAGCGGGCATAGTCATAGACGTACCTTCATATACTGTAAAATCGGGTCCAACGATGCCGTATACGGATGCCATATTAATGATAGAACCAGACTGAACTGGAACCATATGTTTTGAAACTTGTTGTAAAAAATAAAAATAGCTATTTAACTGTGTATCAACATTTTTTTGCCAAGATGTAAACATTATATCTTCAAATTTATTTCCCCAATCACTCGTTCTAGGATAAGCGTTATTAACCAATCCATCTATGTGATGATATTTTGTAATAACTTGATTAATTGAATGATTAATTGAATTTATATCGGTGATATCACATTTTAAATCGGATAAATCTGATGTAGTTTCTGCATTTATATCCATATTGATACAAAAGCCTCCCTCTCTTAATATGTTTGCAATAATTTCGCTACCCAATAATCCACTACCTCCAGTTACTATAATGATTTTATTTTTTAATCTGTTACTCATTAGTTTAAACAAATCTTTAAATTCTCTACGGAATGTCTAAAAGAATTCATAGGAACTTGATTATTTTTTAGGCATTCAATAAAATATTGCAATTGTACTACATAGGTATCTTTAATCGTAAACTCGACATCACTAAACAACAATTCACCAGAATCATTTTTAATGGTGCTATTAATCAAATCAACCGTCCAAGTATCATCTTCAAAAACAATTTCAATTAGTCTTTTAGGTTTTCGTCTATAATAATTCAGGACAATATTAGCGGTAAAAGAACGATATTCCAATATGTAATTGGCATAATCACACGCATTAATCTGCAATGTAGAAACACTTCTCAATACTGAATTACTTTTACTGGGAAATCCGAATAACCAAGTTGTATAATCTAATTCATGAAATAGGTCTAAATGGACACCTCCCCCCATCGAAGCATTTGCACTATATACAGATCTAAAATCTTTACCAGGCCTCCAATCAGGTAAAAATGAACCACAATACACATTAAGCTCATTGATCTTTGCTACATTTTTCTCCACTGCATTTTTTAAATATTGTATACAAGGATGAAATCGCAGATTACATGCTACATAGGTAATTACTGCTTTTGTATCTATTAATGAAATTAGTTCACTTATTTTCTCCAACGTGTGTACAACAGGTTTTTCAATAAACAAAGGAATTTTCTTATTAGCTAATAATTGTATAAACTGATAATGTAAATGGGTAGGATTAGAAATAATAGCAAAATCATATTTAACAGCTTTATCTTCCAAATGATAGATATTATTTATTCCTTCGACATTTTCAGCATTGACACTTGATCGCAATGCGTAGATCGTTGTTTCTATATTTAAAGATTGTAGAGCTTTAATATGTTTCTTCGCAATAGATCCCAATCCAACTATTAATATATTCATAGCTCAAAATCTAATTTCCCCTGCTGTAACAAAT
>CANJWF010000066.1 GCA_947478315.1 Sphingobacteriaceae bacterium
ACATTCTTTATTATTCTCCTTTATAAAGCACTATGATTTGGCTAAACTAATCAACAATTCAACTTCGTTGAGTACAATAGAATAATTTGAAACAACTCCGTTATCAACCAATTCAAACCGATTGGCTAATACTTCGCCACAAATATAGTCGAAATTATTTTTTACAGATTCGGTAATCAAGGAATGGTTTTGTAATTGAACGCAAATTTTATCCGTTACATCAAATCCCATATCTTTTCGTAAATTTTGAACACGATTTACCAATTCTCGTGCAATACCTTCTTGCTGCAAAGATTCACTAATGGTAACATCTAATGCTACTGTTAATTTGCCCATATTGGCAACCTGCCAGCCAGGCACATCCTCTGCGATAATTTCTACATCATCTACCGTAATGGAATAAGTACCCACCCTAACTACGCCCAATTGTTCTATCGTAGCAATATCTTGTTGACTAAATGCTTGAATAGATGCTGCCACCGTTTTCATATCTTTTCCCACTTTTGCCCCCAAGGCTTTAAAATTTGGCTTTATTTTTTTCACCAAAATACCTGATGTATCTTTAATATATTCGATATGCTTAATATTTGTTTCAGCTAATATTAACTCTTTAACCGCCTCCACTTGCATTTCAAAATTTTCATCTAAAACCGGTAACAAAACCTTACTCAAAGGTTGGCGAACATTAATACCGACCTTTTTTCGTAAGGATAAAATCATAGACGATATATGTTGCGCCAAAGCCATCCGTTGCTCCAATGCCACATCGACCAACTCGGGGCGATAGGTCGGAAAATCTGCTAAATGAACCGATGTAAGCTGTTCTTTAGCACTTACCGCATTCAAATCTGCAAACAGCCGGTCACTAAAAAATGGTGCAATGGGCGACATCAATTTTGAAATAGTTAACAAACAGGTATACAAGGTTTGATAGGCCGATATTTTATCTTCCGTGTAGTCGCCTTTCCAAAAACGTCGACGACTCAAGCGAACATACCAATTGCTAAAGTGCTCATCAACAAAATTTTGAATCGCTCGTGCGGCTTTCGTGGGTTCAAATTCCTCATAATAGCCGTCCACTTCCTCTACCAAACTATGTAAAAGGGAAATTATCCAACGGTCAATTTCAGGACGTTGCCTAGGAGCTATTTCAGGTTCTTCGTAGCTAAATTTGTCGATATTGGCATACAACGCAAAAAATGCGTACGTGTTATAAAGTGTACCAAAAAATTTTCGTTGCACCTCTTGTAGCCCCTCTTCGTTAAACTTTAAATTGTCCCAAGGAGAAGCATTACTAATCATATACCAACGGGTAGCATCTGCCCCATATTTGGCAATGGTTTCAAATGGGTCGACGGCATTTCCTAAACGTTTCGACATTTTATTGCCGTTTTTATCTAACACCAATCCGTTGGATACCACATTTTTAAAAGCAATACCGATATTGCCGCGTTCTTGGTTAACGACTTTTACCTCATCACTACATTCGTTCAACATAACGGCTATAGCGTGTAGCGTAAAAAACCAACCCCTTGTTTGATCAACCCCTTCGGCAATAAAATCTGCTGGATATGCTTGTTCAAATTCAACTTTGTTTTCAAACGGATAATGCCACTGCGCATAAGGCATGGCTCCACTATCAAACCAAACATCTATCAAATCGGGTTCGCGTGTATAAACATTATAAGTATTTTGATTTTGATTTTGCCATATTATCACAACGTTATCAATGAACGGACGATGTAAATCCTCCAATTTTGACGCATCAACTTCACTTGTGGTACTTTCGATAATATTTTCTAAAAAATCTTTTCTTTGACTGTGTGTGTTTGTGGGTTTATATATTCTTATCTCGTTATATCCTATGGTTTTTATCAAATCCCTAAAATGCGTTGGGTTTACTAATCCATTCTCAGCATCATGAACAATATTATTAAGTCTGTCTGTTATGTTCTCATCATTCCAAATTCTGCACTTTTGTTTTATATCTTCTTGACATTGTTCATTAAGTATAAATTCTTGAAATTTATGCTCATCAAAATAACGCGAGCGGACTTTTACGTTCAATTTCGCAATATCTAAGGGTTGATGGGCTTTTCCATATTTAATCGTCCGGTCATCTCCCCCCGTCATGCCCGTCGCATAATACGTTGCTTTGTCTGGGTTAACAATCTCGCTTATTGAACCTAAACAAAAATCTAAAGGCTGGAGATTGGGGTAAATATGCCAGCTATTGGTTCTCCATATCGGCAATGGAGTTCCCCAATAACGAGAACGCGACAAATTCCAGTCGACCAAATTTTCTAACCAATTCCCAAAACGTCCCGTTCCCGTAGCTTCGGGTTTCCAGTTGATGGTTTTATTGGCAGCAATGAGTTGTTCTTTAACCGCGGTCGTTTTAATAAACCAAGAGTCCAAGGGGTAGTACAACACTGGCTTATCGGTACGCCAACAATGCGGATAACTATGTTCATACTTCTCTACCTTAAAGGCTTTATTGTCTTCCTTTAATTTAATGGCAATACGCACATCGGTAGGTTTAAAATCAGGCGATTGCCGCTCGGCATCGCTGTAATATTCCTCTTTAACATAGCATCCCGCAAAATCGCTTACTTCGGCAACAAATTTACCCTGTTTATCCACCAAAGGCGACACTATCGGTAGTCCATTTTCAATCACTTCAACAACAATTGCGGGAACATTGTGCTCTTTACACACCCTAAAATCGTCCGAACCAAAATGAGGAGCCAAATGCACAATACCCGTTCCATCTTCTGTAGTTACAAAATCAGCAAGTAATACTTTAAATGCCTTATCGGAAGCACCTTGCGGCTGCACATAAGGTAACAACTGCTCGTAACACAAACCTGCTAAGTCGGTCCCCGCAAACTCCCCTTCTACTTGCCAAGGAATCAATTTGTCGCCAGCTTCATAGTCTCCTAAAGGAATAGATGCCGCCTCTGCTTTAAAATGTTTTGCAATCAAATCGCTCGCCAAAATCACACTCACCGCCCGATGCGTGTATGGGTTATAGGTTTTAACCTTCACATAACGAATATTTTTACCTACCGCCAAAGCCGAATTAGAAGGCAAGGTCCAAGGCGTAGTCGTCCAAGCCAACAAACACACCTCTTCGTTAACATCTCCAAATAAACGGGCTAAAAGAGGGTGTTTTTGTGTTCTATCAATTCTAAACTGTGCAACCACCGAAGTATCTTTTACCATTCGGTAACAACCAGGCTGGTTCAATTCGTGCGAACTTAAGCCCGTGCCCGCAGCCGGCGAATAAGGTTGCACGGTATAGCCTTTGTATAAAAAACCCTTTTCATAAAATTTTTTCAATATCCACCACAACGATTCGATATAATTGTTTTCATAGGTAATATAAGGGTTTTCTAAATCCACCCAATAACCCATTTTTTCGGTCAATCTGTTCCACTCATCTGTATAACGCATTACTTCTGCCTTACACGCTGCATTATATTCTTCGACACTAATTTTTTTACCAATATCCTCTTTCGTAATACCCAGTTTTTTCTCTACTGCCAACTCAATCGGCAAACCATGCGTATCCCAACCCCCTTTTCGTTGTACCCGATAGCCTTTAAGCGTTTTATAACGACAAAAAATATCCTTAATGCTTCGTGCCATCACATGGTGTATACCTGGCATACCATTCGCCGATGGCGGACCTTCGTAAAAAGTGTAAGGTTTACTATCTGGACGATTTTGAATGCTCTGTTCAAAAATTTTCAACCGCTTCCACTCATCCAGTATTTCCGATTCTATAACAGGCAGATTTAAATTTTTATATTCTCGGTACATTTTCAGGTTTTTATCCATATTTTTAGTCCTTATGTTCCCTTTTTAAAAAAGGACACAAATTTACAAATGTATTACGAGTTATAAGTGTTCAAGTTTCATTTAATCTATTCGCAAGTTTATGAAAGTATTAATCAACGTGTTTTTATTGCTCTCTCTCCTCACCATGAAAGTTGTTGCCCAGGACACCGGCACCCCCTCTGTCTTTAAAACCGATATTGCAACCTACTTAACGGCAATGAACCAAGAACAATGGGACACCGTCATTGACATGATGTATCCAAAATTTTTTACCCTAGGCTCAAAAGAACAACTACGACAATCCTTCGCGCAAGTCACAGAAATGGGCATGAAAGTAACCACACAATTAAATGCCGTTGAAAAAATTTCACCCGTTGTACTCACTAGCAATGAGCAGTTTCATAAAATTGATTACAGAGCAACTGTAAAAGTAAAAATGAGCGGTATCATGCTCGAAAACAAAGAGCAAATGAAAAAACAATTACAAAGTATTTATGGAGCCAAACAAGTAAAGTACAATGCCCCTAAACATGAATTTATAATTGCAAACGCCAAAAAATCTATGTTGGCCATTGCCCCTACCTACAGTAACATTTGGAAATATTTAGACTTAAATGCCCAACAAGAACAAGTATTACTTCGTATCATTTCCAAAGAAGTGCTGCTTCAACTTCATTAAGGAACAGTTTAATTTTTTGACAAAAACAACTATTTTAATGCCCACCCTAATTAAAACTTAAACAATCTTTAATTAAAATAATTGAACTAAATTTTAAACTTAGCATTACTAAGTTACTTTTCTATCCTCGTCATGAATCACTCACAAACCGTCCTACTCGCCAAAGCCGAACATTATTGTGCTTATCAAGAAAGATCGCATTTCGAAGTTCGCATGCACCTCCTTGAGTGGGGAGCAAAAGGAGATGTATTAGAAGAAATTTTATCTCTCTTAATCCAACATAATTTTTTAAATGAAGAAAGATTTGCCACCACTTACACTCGAGGAAAATTTAATTTAAAAGGCTGGGGTAAACTTAAAATTAAACAACGATTAAAACTTAAACAGATTCCATCTTCAATAATTGAAAAAGCACTAAATAGCATTCCTACAGACGAATATGAAGAAAAACTACGAAATATATTGAATCAAAAAAAACAAACAATTACCGAATCAAACGCTTTCAAAAACCAACACAAACTCACTCAATTTGCATTAAGCAGAGGCTTCGAAAGCTCACTCATCTACCAACTGTTAAGAGAATAATTTTGACGAAAAAAGAAAAAAATTTGCAGCCTATTTAAATCTATCTATATTTGTGCCGTCAAAAGCGAAAGTAGCTCAGTTGGTAGAGCACGACCTTGCCAAGGTCGGGGTCGCGAGTTCGAATCTCGTCTTTCGCTCTTTTTTATTTTCATAAACCACAATCCTAACCGTTGGATTTTGCTGCTTGTCGTTCGTTACAGAACGCATTACATAGCTTTTCAAACACAAAAGCGAAAGTAGCTCAGTTGGTAGAGCACAACCTTCCCAAGGTTGGGGTCGCGAGTTCGAATCTCGTCTTTCGCTCTACAAACAAAACATAGCTTATTTAAACTATAAATAGGCCGAGATGGTGGAACTGGTAGACACGCAGGACTTAAAATCCTGTGACCCTAAAAGGTCGTGCGGGTTCGATTCCCGCTCTCGGTACAAGAAAGGCTGATATCACTCAGCCTTTCTTAATTTTAACCCATCAGCTTTCCATAAATTGAAACGCAAAATACTCATTATCCGATTCAGTGCCATCGGCGACATTATCTATACCACACCAGTAGTTCGATGCCTAAAGCAACAATTACCCAATGTCGAAATTCACTATTTAACAAAAAAACAATTTTCTCCTATTCTTGCATCAAACCCCTACATAGACAAGCTACATCTACTTTCAAATAACCTATCAGAAATCGTTGATACGCTAAAAAAAGAACAATTCGACTATGTTATCGATTTACACAACACCATACGCTCCTTATTAATAAAATATCTATTAGGAAAACCATCCAAAACCTTTAAAAAATACAGATTGCAGAAGTGGCTTGCCCTCAAATTTAAAATCAATCTTATACCCAATCTACATTTAGTCGAGCGTTACTTGCAAACCGTTGATTTTTTAGGAATTAAAAACGACCACAAACCTGTTGACTATTTCTTAGACACTCATTACAACCTAGAAAAACTACTTCCTCCCTATTTATGCCAACAACCATACATCGCATTCATCATAGGAGCTACACATTTTACTAAAAGAATGCCCCTAGAGAAAGTAATTCACATTATTCAACAATTAAACTGTCCAGTAGTCCTATTGGGGGGTAACGATGTAGCAGAAAATGGAGAAAAAATAGCAGCAATTTGTGGACAAAAAACATTTAATGGCTGTGGCAAATGGAGTCTCAATGAGTCCGTATCCATTGTAAAACAAGCGTCCTCTGTTATCGGTTTCGACACAGGACTTACCCATATTGCAGAAGCCTTTAATAAACCTATCGTTTCCATTTGGGGCAGCACCGAACCCCAACTTTTAGGAGTAGAGCCCTACCAATTATCCGAAAGTTATATAGCTGAAGTAAATTTACCCTGTCGACCTTGTTCTAAATTTGGACTCAATCATTGCCCCAAGCAACATTTCAATTGTATGTGGAAAATAGACGAACATCCTATCGTCGACTTTTTAAATAAAAATCGATAATTATACAGCTTAGCATACATATAATAATTTCAAAACAGAATTTTACCTTTGCAATCAAATCTTTCTAAACTTATGCAACTACTCGACGGAAAAACTGTTTCAGAAAAACTCAAAACAGAACTAGCAAATCAAGCCAGTTTTTTTCTTCAACAAAATAATCGCAAACCTCATTTGGCAGCCATTTTAGTAGGTACTGACGGAGCTAGCGAAACCTATGTAGCTAGTAAAATTAAAAATTGCGAAGCTGTTGGTTTTAAATCCACTTTAGTGAAATTTGAAACCAATATTACCG
>CANJWF010000067.1 GCA_947478315.1 Sphingobacteriaceae bacterium
AAACGGTTATGAATGTTGGGTGCTGTTGCATTTCGCAAGGCACAGCGGAATAGGTTTTTCTGCAAGATTTCTACGTGTTTTATCCAAAATCTTGCAGATTTTTTACCAAATTTTCAATTTAATAACCTGCAATATAGATTGTTAAGTACTTTTTGAGGACTGACTATTTAGTTGGTCCTCATTGCTCCATTGGCGATTTTGTTTTCCAATGCTACGAATTTAGCAAATAGGATATTATAATATTGTTCGTTAGTGTTTGTTGACATCAGTTTATTTAATTTTTTTGGTTGAATTTACATATCGTAATGATATATTCTCTTTACGCGTTGTGATATGTTGGTGAGTATTTCGTACGGTATGGTATGAAGCCATGATGCGATTGTTTCGACTTTTAGTATATCGTTAAAAACTACTACGGTGTCGCCTTCTTTGGCTTCAGGAATGTGTGTTATGTCTATCATACACATATCCATGCAGATATTGCCTACGGTTGGTGCTTTTTTGTTATTGACTAACATGTGGCCTACTCCATTTCCTAACTGTCGGAGGTATCCGTCTGCATAGCCTATTTTAACGGTTGCAATTTTTCCTCCTTTAGGCATTGTTCCGCTTCGGCTGTAGCCTACGCTTTGGTTGGGTGCTATGGTTTTAATTTGTGCAATGGTGGTGCTTAGGGATGCGACGTTTTGTAGGGGAGCGTTATTATTTATGCTTGTATCTATTCCGTAGAGTCCTATACCTAGACGTACCATATCGAAATGGGCTTGTGGCCAACGTGATATACCTGATGTGTTGCAAATATGTTTTATGAATGTATATCCCAATGCTTGTTGTAATTGTTGGGTGAATGTTTTGAAAAGGTCTATTTGTTTGGCGGTAAAGTCATCGTGATTGTTGGCGTCACTACCTACTAGATGGGATAAAACGGATTGTATTTTTATGGAAGAATGGATATTTGCATGTTGTATAAGTTCTTGTATGTCTTGTGTTTCGAATCCTAAACGTTTCATCCCTGTATCTAATTTTAAATGAATGGGATAATTTTTTACGTTTTTTGCCTGTGTATATTGGGTAAAGGAATTTAAGATGGAGAAAGTGTAAAGTTGAGGTTCTAGGTGATATTTTAACAAACTTTCGAAACTGTTTTCATCGGGATTCATTACCATAATGGGTAATTGTATACCTGCTTGGCGTAGGGCAATTCCTTCGTCTGCGTAAGCAACGGCTAGGTAATCTACTTTGTGGTATTGAAGCAAGTTGGCAATTTCATAACTTCCACTACCGTATGAAAATGCTTTTACCATTGCCATTGTTTTGATATTTGGGGCGAGTTGTTTTCTGTAATGGCGTAAATTATGGGCAATTGCGTTGAGGTTAATGCTTAAGATGGTTTGGTGAATTTTTTGGGTTAGTTTTTTGCTTATCTGTTCGAATTCGAATTCTCGAGCACCTTTAATGAGTATGCTTTTGTCGTGTAATTGTAGGTTGTGGATGTTGTTAATAAGTTCGTTGGTGGTATTAAAAAAATGAGTTTCTATGCCCCAATTGAATTGATTTTTTTGTGCTTTTAATTGTGGTCCTACGCCGATGAGTTGATTTATTTTTTTATTTTTTAGTAGATAGGCTACTTCGTTATACAGGTGTTGTGGTTCTTCTCCTGCTTGTTTTATGTCGGATAGTATGACGGTTCGTTTGGGGTGTTGGTTTTGTTGAAGTAAAAAATTTAATGCAATGGAAAGTGATACCAAATCGCAACTGTAGGAGTCGTCTATGATGGAGCAATTGTTTATCCCATTTTTTAGTTCTAGACGCATTTCTATTGGGCTAAGCAGTTTAATGCGTTCGGCAATGATTTTTTGTTCGTACCCTAAGAAAAGTAGCGTTGACCAACAAATGATTGCGTTTTCGATAGATGCGTCATCGTTAAAAGGTATTTCTATATTGATGGATTGGTTGTGGTAAATAGCTTGTATGATGGTGTATGATGGTTGTGTGGTGTTAACTTCTTGTATAAATAAATCGCACTGTTTGTTTTTGAAACTCCAAGTAAATTGCCGTTTGTTTTTGGGGATATTACTGTGTGGAATGTAATCTGGCGAGTAGATGAGTGTATGTGTGCGTGTGAATAGTTTTATTTTTTCAATTATCTTTTGTTGTTGATTTTCGAAACCTTCATCGTGGGCTACTTTTAGGTTTGTGAGAATTCCTATTGATGGTTGTATGATTTGTTCTAAGGTATCCATTTCGTCGATTTGCGAAATGCCTGCTTCAAATATGCCTAGTTGATGTTCAGATTTTATTTGCCAAACAGATAGGGGAACGCCTATTTGTGAATTGTAGCTTTTCGGACTACGTACGATATTGTATTCGGGGGTCAATAACTGATGTAACCATTCTTTGACAATGGTTTTCCCGTTACTTCCCGTGATGCCGATAACAGGAATGTTGAATTGTTCTCTATGTTTTGCGGAGAGTTTCTGTAAAGTTTCTAAAACATTATCGACTTTAAAAAAATTGGCATCGTGCCAATGCTCCCAATGTGTACGCCATTCGTTAACTACAAAATTACGTACATCGTTTTGATAGGCGTTATCTATATAGTTATGCCCATTCTCGTTACCGTTTAATGCAAAAAATAACGTTTTTGTAGGATTAATAATGCTACGGGTATCGAACGATAGGGTGGTGATATGGGTTGTTGGGCAGTGAATATGTGCTAATGGTTGTTGTAATAGGGTTGCAATTTCTTGAATAGAATAAGCTGCCATTTTGTGAGGGTCATTAAAAATTTATCTTGAAGATTCCCGATTTATCTGGGTTTGTTTTAAACCGTATTACGTCTCTTTTTGTTTTTTAAAGGTAGTGTTTTCAAATTTCTGCAAATACTTGCTTAGTGTCAAAAATCGGTTTATTCATCAAATTTTAATTTAGGTTCAAGACCGCTTATTTCGGTTTATAGTGTGCCTCGGTTAAAATTTTTTGGGCATCTAGGGTATTCATTAGTTGCGGAAGTGTAAGTTGGGGATGTTCTTGGATGTATTTTCGTGCGATTTGCCATCCTATCCAACGTGCTAATTTAGGGGCTGATTCTTTCTTTTCTCCTAGTCCTGGAGTAAAGGGTGCTTCGTTGATGAATTTTTCAATTTTAAGCCAGTCGCTTTCGAAAAGTAAATTTTCGGAAATGAAATAACCCCAAATTTCGTTTTCGTGTTGTTCGCACCATTTGAGTTGTTGTTGGGTGTATCCAATTTTGAGTGTGTCTGGCGTGTTAGGTAGGATGGCGTCTAGTAAAACCATTATTTTTCCGTGATAAATCATTTTGCTGAGTAGTGTTCTATCTTCATCTCGTTCGGGATATAAATCTTCTCGAGCAAATGCTTCAATTACTCGTGGTACTATATTTTCTGGGGTAAATCTTTTAGAAATGTATAATGGTATTTGTGTAGTAAGGGCTTTATAATAATTGTTGTTTGCTCCTAAGAACAAGTCTAAACCTATGCCTATGTAGTTGTCGCCGATAGGTAGTTGTACTTCAAAACCTGAAAAATAGCTAATTACTCTGGGTAATTGAATATGTGGATAGTAATATTTGAGATGTTTAAATGCATCGTTAAGGTCGGTTTGTTGTTGATTGATAGTTGGATAGACTTTTTGTACTTCGTCTCGAACTTGTTGATAGGGTTTACCGCGTAATATTTTTTTAATATTTTGATAGTAATTGGTGTCGGAGGTTGAGCCTGCATTGATAATTTGTTCGATATAATCGGTGTAAAATTGTCCGTATTTAAGTTGTAATTGTTGTAATTGCTGCCCGATGTTTTCATTGGGTGTTAGGCTATTAAAGTCTTTATCGAAACGTTCTATTTTAATGTCGCTTTTAATGTCGCTAACGTCTATATCCCAGCGATTATGTTGTTTGCATCCGTGTAGTAGAGAAGTTGTAATTGCAAGGATTATCAATAATATTTTCCAAGAAAAATGATTGTTTAATGGTGTTTGTTTGTTGTTCATAGTTTTTTATCTAGTTGTTACTTAGAGCCTGTTTAAAGGTTTCGACAAAGTTATTAGCCGAATTGGTTGCCTTGTAAGTAGAAATGATAGTTCTAAACGCTTCTGTGTAAAAATTCCCCGACACTCATGTATAGTTTCGCAGGTTTCATGCCTCTTTGTGTAGAGACGCTGCATGGCGGTTTTTCTCCTAGTTCATGGATGAAAAAATTAGATACCTTTGGGGCTTATTTTTTGTGTTTTTTATTTATCACTCAATTTAAATACGTTTTGATATGCAATATTTTTTTAACACGGGGTTTCCCTCAAGAAGGTTCTTTTGTGCAAGCGAAATTATAAAAAAGTTATTACTCGGGCTTGTGTTTTGTTGTTTGGCAGCGTATGTTGTTGCTGAAACGGACTCTAATAAAAAATTGCGTATTGGTTTAATTTTAGATCCTAATTTCGGATGGATTAGTTCCAATGAACAGAATGTGGAATCGGATGGTTCTAAAATGGGTTTTGCTTATGGGCTCACGGGGGATTATTATTTTGCTAAGAATTATGCATTTAGTTCGGGTTTAAGTTTAATCACCATTAATGGACAATTTGTTCAAAGGGATACGGTTACGGTTTTACATAATCAGTATTTACAAATTCCTCTCATGTTGCGTTTACGTGCTGAATTATCCTCTTTTGGAGTTTTTGCAAATTTTGGCTTTACTACCGACTTTCGGCTATCGTCGTCTAAAGATGTGAATTCTCCTGTTGCAGCCAACAATGTAAGTAATCGTAATGCAAGTGGGGATATTTCTGTGTTTCGCGCAGGATTACTTATTGGGGGAGGATTAGAATATAATATTACCGATGATTTTACTTTATTCGGAGGGTTGATTTATAACAAGGGTTTGACTACGATTTATAAAAACGACTTCAATTTAAAGAATAATTACTTGGCATTAAGATTGGGAGTTTTCTTTTGATTTGAACAATTTTCGGAGTTGTTAAAAATTGAGAGCGATACAAAGTGTGTATAATTTAAATTATTATTTTTCCTCATTTTCATGTCTTCTATTCGTGTAACATTAGCTCAACTTAATTATACTGTTGGCGATTTTGAAAAAAATACTAAGAAAATTATCGCTGCAATTGAACAAGCTAAACAACAGTGTTCTCATTTGGTTATATTTTCTGAACTCGCCATTTGTGGTTATCCTCCTAAAGATTTATTGGAACTAGATGATTTTTTAATACGTTGCGAAGAGAGCCTTAAAATCGTGGCAAGGGCTTGTGATGGCATTGCTTGTATTGTTGGGGTACCCGTTAGAAATGATACCGAAAGGGGCAAGAGATTGTTTAATGCGGCTGTGTTTATTGATAATGGAAAAATTGTACAAGTGGTTAGTAAGTCTTTATTACCCACTTATGATGTTTTTGACGAATATCGTTATTTTGAACCTGCTCCTACTTCTCGTACTATTACCTTTCGCGGAAAAAAAATTGCTTTAACGGTTTGTGAAGATTTGTGGAACGTAGGACATCATGCTATTTATTCACGTAATCCGATGGATGATTTGATGAAGGAGCAGCCCGATTTGATGATTAATATAGCGGCATCTCCATTTTCTTATTTACAAGTGGAAGAGCGTAAATGTATTTTAAAAACGCAAGTTGAACGATATAAAATACCATTACTTTATGTGAATCAAGTAGGTGCCCAAACAGATTTGATTTTTGATGGGGGTAGTTTGGCGTTTGATAAATATGGAAATTTGATAGATGAATTGGTCTATTTCGAGGAGCAAGTTACCACCATTGATTTAGATGATTTGATGGGAGCACACTCAACGTCTTGTTCTTTTATGGAAGCAACCGCTATTGCTCGCATTCATCAAGCCTTGGTGTTGGGCATTCGTGATTATTTTCGAAAGATGGATTTTAAGGAAGCGGTGTTGGGCTTGTCGGGAGGGATAGATTCTGCTGTCGTATGTGCATTAGCCTGTGAAGCCTTAGGTGCTAGTCAAGTTAATGCTATTTTGCTGCCGTCTCTCTATTCGAGTGAGCATTCTTTGGATGATGCGCGGCGTTTGGTTGATAATGTAGGATGTCGGAGTCAGGTTATTCCTATTGCTACAGTAACGGATGCTTTTGACGAGGTATTGAAAGAACAATTTAGGGATTTGCCGTTTGGTGTGGCAGAAGAAAATATACAAGCTCGCTCTAGAGCGGTTATTTTAATGGCGTTATCTAATAAATTTGGATGGGTATTGCTCAATACATCTAATAAGAGTGAAGCGGCAGTAGGCTATGGAACTCTTTATGGTGATATGTGTGGAGGTATTTCGGTAATTGGTGATTTATACAAAACTCAAGTATATGAGTTGGCTTACCATCTCAATAGAGACCGAGCAATTATTCCCCATCATACGCTTGTAAAGGCTCCTTCTGCGGAGTTGAGACCCCATCAAAAGGATTCAGACTCGTTGCCTGACTACGCTATTTTAGACGCTATTTTATTCGATTATATCGAGCATAAAATGTCTATCAATTCGATAGTGGCTAAAGGTTATGATTCGGATGTGGTTAAACGTGTGGTTAAAATGGTGAATGCCGCAGAGTATAAGCGATACCAAACTCCGCCCACGTTGCGTATATCTCCCAAAGCTTTTGGTGCGGGACGAAACATGCCCATAGTGGCTCGATTCGTGGAATAGGTTTGATATAGAGAAAGTTAAAGGGATTATTTTTTCGCTTATCCTTTCTTTAAAAAACAAGTTTTTAACACCATGCGAGTTTTTTCTACTCGAC
>CANJWF010000068.1 GCA_947478315.1 Sphingobacteriaceae bacterium
AAAACCCAACATTGTAAACAGTCTATTCTTGCATTTTTTTATATGTATTCATGAGTTCATATCCTTTAACGGTACATAAACCATATAAAAAATGTTCACTTACCTCTATCATAACTTGAGATACGTTAAACTTAGATGGCGGAAAAACGCTCAAATCAAAGGAGATAAATAATTCCGCAATTCTCAACTGAACCAAAATATCTACATTAATTTCATGTCGAAACAATCCCTGCCTAACCCCCTCTTTTAAACACTGTTGTAAAATTGGACAACAATACCTATCTCTAAAATCTTCAAACACAAACCATGCCTTAGGATAGTATTTTTGCAAATCATAAAACATCATTGGATTGAATTTGGACATATAATTCCGAAACTCACTTGTTATTTTAAAAGTTTGCTCTACAATATTTTGCGCACTTTCGTTTAGCAATGATAAATGAACTTCCATCTCCCTACACATCAATTGGTAAACTAACTCACTTTTGTTATCAAATTGCTCATAAAGCGTTTTTTTAGAAACACCCAATTGTCTAGCAATTTCATCCATGGTTGCATTTTTTATACCAACACGAGAAAACAATTTGAGTGATTCAGTAAGTACCTTATCTTTCAATTCATGTTTACACATAACTACTCTGTCAAAATCAGCAGCAAACATAAAAAACTTTAGATACAAAAAACGTTTCTAAAGTTTTTTTATATCCATCAAGGAATCTTTCTGACGATTGAATTACACTAATAACCCTAATGTATTCCGAACAAAATGCCATTGAACGACGTCTTTAAATTATTCGGAATACAATAAAAGCAACAGATTTGATGAAAATTAGATATTTTTACTCAGTTCGAAATTGGTATCACTCCAAGCAATCAATAATAAAGATTATTACGTCTATAATTCGATATACTCGACTTATCAATAGGTTTTCAAAAAGACATAATTGTTATTTTTTACACAAAAAAAATACTTATATACTATAAAAACATTAACATTTATGTATTTTTACATTTGAAATTGATTTTTATGCAGCATAAAAAATACCAAAAGTTACAAAGGTGCATCTAAAGGTTTAGCCTCTTGATACTCCTTATATGATTCAAATTCATCAAACATTCCTGTATTGAACATCTGATAAACGGTACCCGATTCAGCTATCTGATATACGGTGGATTCGATACGATTTTCAAGATGCTTAATGGTTGCTTTTCTAAGTGATTGGAGTTCCTTAATAAGCCTCAGGTTAGGCATATTTTTGGCAGACGGGAAATTTTCACGAATTTTTTTCATGATTTCGGCAACCGTAAGGTCTTGCCATTGTTCGTTAAACATTTGATTACTCATACTTTAGTTATTAATTGATTGAAAAATATTTAAAAAAAAACTACACCTACTAGAATTAGGGAATATTATTCGTGTTCGCTATATTAGCTTTCTATTGTAGTTTAGCAATATATCGTTAACTGAGTTGAAATACATTCAACTAAAACAGGATTACAATGACCATAAAGCACCTAAAAAACAAGCAAAACCGCCAAAGCTTACAATATGATAAAGACAATAAATTCTAAGTCAACAACCAAAATCCAAATGTAATAACATTTGAAATTACGCGGAAATATTTTTTTACTTTTTTATATAAATTATGTCAAACGAACCGGAAGAAACTAATAATCAAATGATTGAAAAAGGTCAGCGATTGCGAGATTTAAGAAAATATTTTGACTTAAATCAAAAAGAATTTGCCGATAGGGTGGGAATGAGAGAAAGCAGCATATCTGCAATCGAGACAGGAAAAAGAACAATAGGAAAAAGAATAGCAATTGATATTTCTAGAAGTTTCAATACCAACCCGTTATGGCTCTTACTAGGAGAAGGTAATATGTTCTTAATGGATGATAACGTGGAAGAAAAACAACATACAGATACAAGTGCAACCGCTAATGAACCTCAAATTAGCTACGCTACCGCTCAGATGCAACAGCTACTACTTAAGTCGCCCGAGTTATTGAATCGTGATACGATTTTAGCTAAAGAATTGATTGATGTTTTGGCTAAATCTTTGTCTAAGAAAGATGAACAAATAGATCGTTTAATTACGTTGTTAGAGAGAAAATTTAGATGAGATTGAAATTTGGCGAACAATTATCATTTCATTAGCCCATCTACACCAAATTATCTTTTTTGACAGAGTTACTGGCTGTCGGTAAACTTATACCCTACACCGCGTATCGAATGGAAATAAATGGGATTTTTGGGATCAGGTTCAAAATATTTTCGAAAGGTTAATATAAAATTATCAATAGTTCGAGTAGAAGGATACACATCGTAGTTCCAAACAGTTTCTAGTATTTGATCTCTAGAAACTGCTTCATTTTTTCTTTCAATCAACATCTTTAACAGCATGGTTTCTTTCTTTGTAAGAGAAAGAGTTGTACCATCATGTGTTTTCATTTCAAATGATTGAAAGTAAATGGTTTTATCTCCTACTGTATAACTATTTATTTCTTTTAATTCATCGTTTTTTAAACTTCTTTTAACTAAAATACCGACCCTTAAAATAAGTTCTTCTAAATTAAATGGTTTTACCAAATAGTCATCCGCACCTTTTTTAAGACCATGTACACGATCGTCAGTAGTATTTTTAGCTGTTAAAAAAAGAATCGGAACTTCCGTATTTTCTAAACGAATGGTTTCACAAACTTGATAGCCATCCATTTCAGGCATCATTACATCCAAAATAACTAGGTTAAATCGCTCTTCTTTAAAAACTTTAAGTGCTTTTTTACCGTTGTTAACTGCCACAACTCGATAACCTTCTAATTCTAAGTTCAGTTTTATGGCCTCCAAAAGATGTTCTTCGTCTTCTGCTAAAAGTATCCTGAATTTATTAGGCATATTTTCGATAGGTATTAAATGTTACTTGAAAAATAGTTCCTGATGGTATATTATTTTTAACTTCTATGTGTGCTTGATGATTATCTAGCACTTGCTTAACAATAAAAAGCCCTAAACCTGTACCTTTGGTAGATCGGGTATTTTCATCTCCAACACGATAAAATTTATCAAAGATACGTTGTTTTTCTTCGTCGGGAATACCCACGCCTCTATCTATTACCTTAAGTATGACTTGATGGTGACTTTCTACGAGTTGTACCAATACTTGCTCGCATTTTGGAGAGTACTTTATCGCATTTTCGATCAAGTTAGATGCTACGGACGTAAGCGCAAAAGCGTCTCCAAACATGTTAATATTGGGTTCAATTTCTGCTAACAACACACGATTATCGCAGACATTAGCTTGTAAACGAGAAACTACTTTTTCTACTGCTTGAGAAAAATTAAATTTCTCTTTGGAATTCAGTGAATGTATTTTATCATATCGGGATGCCAAAAGCATATTTTCGAGCAAGTCATGTAAACGTTCAATATCCCTAAGAGAGTTTTTTAAAAATGCTTCTTGACGTTCTTTATCTAAATTACGCTTTAGGATGGTTTCAATATAGAGCTTAATGGAGGCTAATGGTGACTTTAACTCATGGGTAACTGAAAGTAAAAAATTTCTTTGTCGGGCATTTAAACGTTCTTCTTCTTTATGTGCTTGATGTATTTTATAGGCACCAACAGCAAGTAATAATAGAAAAACAGCAACTTCGCCAATAATCATTGTTTTTTTAGTAGGTTCAAAACGTATCAGTAATACAGACCACCAAAATAACTGCGTTGTGACATAAATTAACAACGCATAAAAAATAATGAGAGGATTTTGCTTCATCTATAATTTACTTTATCGATAACGACTACACACGCCTACCCCAATGGGTAATGACGATAATTCTTTTTAGAAAAGGAAAATGTTCCATGAATGTTTCTTAGAAAAAAATTATCCGTCAATAATCAACCAACTACAAAATGAGATTAATTCAAACAAATAGACGGCTTCTGTTCTGTTGATACAATGTATCGCTAGGGGGGGAACGTAATATCAAACTAGTGTCTAAATACAACGTCTAAACTTTCAAAAACTGCTCTTTTTGCTTTCTCTAAATCGACTTTACTGTGTGCTGCCGATACAAATCCTACTTCATAGCCTGAAGGACCTAAATAAACGCCTCTATTCAATAATTCTTTATGTAACACTTTGAATTTATCCATACTTTGAGAATTTATTTCGGAGGCAGTGCGAATATGTTCCCGTTCGGTAAAAGCAAACCAGAAAATAGAGCCTATATTAAATACTTTAAAGGGATAGTTATTGGTAGCGGCAAATCTTGTGATGGCGTCAGAAAATTCTTTTGCTTTGCTGTTTAAATCTTTATAGAAGCCCATTTTTAAAAGTTCAGTAAGCTGAGCAATACCTGCCGACATGGCGACAGGGTTACCTGAAAGCGTACCTGCTTGATAAACGTTTCCTTCTGGGGATATATTTGACATTATTTTTTCAGAGGCAGCATAAGCACCAACGGGCAATCCTCCTCCTATGATTTTTCCGTAAGTGATAATATCGGGGAAAATTTTATAGTAACCTGCGGCACCTTCAAAGCCTAATCTGAATCCAGAAATTACCTCATCAAAAATTAATAGGGTTTTATGCTGCGTGCAAATTTCTCTCAGAAAAGTTAAAAAATCAGCATCTTGTATGAGCAGACCATTATTTGCGGGAACAGGCTCGATAATAACACAAGCTATTTCTTTTTTAAATTGATTGAATGCATCTTGAACAGCTTGACGATCATTTAATGGTACAACGATGGTTTCTTGAGCAAATGCCTTGGGAACTCCTGCCGATGATGTTTCTCCAAAGGTTACTAGCCCCGATCCTGCTTTAACAAGTAGACTATCGGCATGTCCATGATAACAACCTTCAAATTTGAGAATTTTATCTCGCTGAGTATAACCTCGAGCTAAACGAACAGCTGACATTACAGCTTCGGTTCCTGAACTAACGAAACGTATTTTCTCTATATAGTCATGATGTTTCAAAATTAACTCCGCAAGCTCATTTTCTAATTCGGTGGGAGCTCCGAAAGTCATACCATTTTGTACCGTTTGAATGACTTTTTCGCGAATAGATGGATGGTTATGTCCTAAAATAAGAGGCCCCCAAGAGCAACAAAAATCTATGAAAGTATTTCCATCCGCATCTGTAATTTTACAGCCATCACCTTTCTGAATAAATAGCGGTGTACCAGAAACAGATTTAAATGCTCTAACGGGAGAATTAACGCCTCCTGGGAAATATTTGAGCGCTTTTTGATATAATAAAATCGACTTTTGACGTGAAATGTCGGGCTTATCTGTCGAGTACACAGATTCTTCGCTACGTTCTTGTTCTCCTGAAAATATTTTCTTTAAAAAACTCATTATTTATTTAGGTAATAAAAGGGTGAAATTCGATGGTTAAAAGGTAAATGTTACGTAATTTCCAAAAACTTCACGAAAGCAAACTGAATTGACTGCTTCGCAAGAATGAAATAATAACGCTACATATTGCACAGTTTATTTTAAATGAATAGACGGGAACATATTAAACGTTTTCAAGCCTATTTGTATAGATAAGTATGATTGGGTTTTATATCCATTTGTAATTTACGATGTCTTTCGCATGGTAAGTGATTACTATACTTGCTCCTGCACGTGCAAAAGCGTACATATTTTCCATAACAACACGTTTTTCGTCAATCAATTTTGCATTTGCGGCATATTTGACCATAGCATATTCTCCTGAAACATTGTAACACGCAATTGGTAAATTACTCTCGAGATTTAAACGATGAATAACATCTAAATAGGCTAAAGCTGGTTTTACCATTAAAATATCTGCTCCTTCAGATTCATCTAACAAAGCCTCTCGCATGGCTTCATTAGCATTACGATAATCCATTTGATACGATTGGCGATCGCCTTTAGTAGGTGCTGAATCGGCAGCTTCTCGAAACGGACCATAATAACCAGAAGCGTATTTAATGGCATAAGACATAATGGCTGTGTTTTGAAAATAATTGGCATCTAAAAGTTGTCTTATTGCCAACACTCTACCATCCATCATGTCTGACGGAGCGACCATATCAGCTCCAGCTTGTGCATGACTTAATGCCATTTTAGCCAAAACAGGCACTGTTAAATCGTTTTGTACATCATCATTTTGCAAAATACCGCAATGACCGTGTGTGGTATAAGCACAAGCGCATACATCTGTGATTAAGTAAATATCGTTTCCAAAGGTTTGTTTTAATTTCTTCACTGCATTAAAAACAATAGAACGTTCGTCGCAAGCTGACGACGCATCGTCAGTTTTTTGTTCTCCTACACCAAAAAGCAAAAACTTGGTTAATCCCATCTTAATACATGAATCTACCTCTCGCACCAACTCGTCTATTGAAAAATGGGACACGCCTGGCATAGCATTGATAGGATTGACAATTTTAGTACCAGATGTAACAAAAAATGGATATATGAGTGAATTTTTACTGAACTGTGTTTCAGCTACCATGTCTCTAACAATGGTATTTTTTCTTAACCGCCTTGGTCTAATTAGCATAAGGTATTTTAATTTTATATGACTATAATACTCTCTATGTAAAATGTTTACAAAAACCGCAAATAACCGAATTTATGCACTTTATATACACCTATTTATTTTAGTCCGACGAATTTAGGCAATTTTCTTTGTT
>CANJWF010000069.1 GCA_947478315.1 Sphingobacteriaceae bacterium
ATTTTATGCATTATGCCATACCAATTTACGCGTATAGTATTCACAAAATTAGACCTAACTTTATGGTACAAAGAACCCAAATTGTTATATAAACAAATCATAAGAAAGTTTATAGCGCTAGTCATGCTATTTGTTTTTGCGTTTAGCATTACGCCGCAAAAATCAATACATGATATTGTGGCCCATCACGTGGATCCAACTACTTGTGATGTGCACCAGGATTTCCCAATAGACCAGGTCGAAAAATCAAGCATTCATTGTAGTTATGAAAACCTAGTTGCTACAACACCTTTTTTACAGTATAATTTTGATATAACTATCGCAACGCCAACAATGGCTAAGGTGACCAATACCTATTTTGTTGCATGTTATTTTTCTGACACTCATTTTACATCTGAATCAAGAGGCCCCCCAACCGTATAGTTGAAATAGAAAAACGCGCCGCATTTTAAATTGTATTTAAACCAGCGCGCATTGGTATTTAATTTTCATTTTGATTAAATTGATTTTCATGTACAAGTATTTTTACATTCTATTATTTTCTTTGGCAATAACACAAATGCCAAAAGCAGCAAGCGCACAACAAAAGCCGCAGCAACAAAACAATAAGCAAACAGCAGCTATTTTAAAAGGTAAAGTGACCGATGCCACAACAGGGCAGGCTTTACAAGGCGCAACCATCTATTTTCCCGACACAAGAAAAGGTACACTTACTAACGAAAAAGGGGAATACCAACTAACATTAACAACCGGCAACCATATGGTGGAAGTGAGTTTTATAGGATACGCAATCACTTCAAAAAACATAGCTGTAACTGCAGCAACCGAGCAAAATTTTGCATTAAGTCACACTGCTGTTGAAACTTCCAACGTAACGGTAACAAGTTTTTTACGTGCAACTTCTACAAAGCGCACACCAACGCCAATTAGTATTATAAAAAAGGAAGAATTATTCCGTGGTGCAGCAACCAATTTTATTGATGCGCTTTCTAAAACACCAGGCGTAACACAATTAAGTACAGGACCAGCAATTTCAAAACCAATTATTCGCGGTTTGGGATATAACCGAGTAGTGGTTTTAAACGACGGTGTAAGGCAGGAAGGGCAACAATGGGGTGACGAACATGGTATTGAAATAGACGAATACAATGTGTCAAGGATTGAAGTATTAAAAGTGCCTGCTTCTATTATATATGGTAGTGAAGCATTGTCGGGTGTAATAAATGTGGTGTCAAATGTGCCCGTAGCACAAGGTGCTATAAGGGGAAACTTATTCACTAACTACCAAAGTAATAATAATTTACAGGGGTACCATTTCGACATAGCAGGAAATAACAAAGGTTTTGTATGGGGATTAAATGGAACATCTAAACAAGCAGGTGACTATCAAAACAAATACGATGGTTATGTGTACAATTCAAAATTTAAAGAATTAAACGGAAGTGCTTATGTGGGTATAGAAAAGGATTGGGGCTATAGCCATTTCTTTGTAAGCAAGTACACGCAAAAATTAGGCATGATAGAAGGGGTAAGAAATGACTTAGGCATTTTTTTAAAGCCAGTAATTATTGACGGCAACGAGGAGGAAGTAGAAGTAACCGATGCCGATTTTAAATCAACTACTCCAAGCGTACCTTATCAAAACATACAGCACACTAAATATACTTGGGACAATAATATTAAATGGGGAACAGGCAGGTTAAAAGCAAATATTGCATACCAAAGAAATGAACGCCAGGAATTTGGAAACGTGGCCGACCCAAGTGAAAAAAGTTTGTATTTCGATTTAGGTACCGTGAATTATTCTTTCCAATATTTATTACCTGAAAATAATAATTGGAAACATACCATTGGTGTAAATGGAATGCAACAAGAAAATAAAAACAAGGGCGTAGAAACATTAATACCTGAATACAAATCCATTGACTATGGTTTATTCTTCTACACACAAAAAAATATAAACCGCTTACATATAAGTGGAGGATTAAGGATTGACAAAAAGGGTATTGAATTTAATGACCAAGCAGGTGAAAACATAAAAAAGGATTACGGCGCAATGGCAGGAAGCATTGGTATGACATACGAAGCGGGCAATGACTGGGTGCTTAAATTAAATATTGCAAAAGGGTACCGAGCACCAAATTTAGCCGAACTAGGAAGCAATGGCGCGCACGAAGGAACCAACCGTTATGAATATGGTAACGTAAACCTTAGGTCAGAAAAAAGTTTGCAATTTGATTTAGGAACAGAATGGAGTAACGAACACGTTTCATTCGCGGGAAATATATTTTATAACCACGTAACCGATTTTATATTTTACCAAAAGCTACTAGGTGTTGCGGGTGGGGATTCAATCATAATTGATGAAGAAGCAAGTGAGCTTAATGCATTTGCCTACCAACAGCAAAATGCAACATTATACGGAGGAGAATTTAATTTAGACATACACCCGCATCCATTGGATGGTTTGCATATTGAAAATACAGTTTCTTATGTAAAAGGGGCGTTTGATAAAGCATTGGATGGCAGTAAGAATTTACCAATGATTCCTTCCATGCGTTGGTTGGCCGAACTAAGGTATGAGTTTGAGGGAAAATCAAAAACCTTCAATAATTCATATGTAACATTACAGTTGGACAATGTGGCTGCACAAAACAATCCATTCACAGGTTTTAATACTGAAACAAAAACAGCAGGCTATTCCTTAATGAATATGGGCATAGGCACTCAGTTTATGCGCAAGGGTAAGCAATTATTTAGCTTATCGGTAATGGCGCAAAACATAGGGGACGTTGCTTATCAAAACCATTTAAGCAGGTTAAAATACACCGACGTAAATGTATTAACAGGCCGCAGTGGGGTTTATAATATGGGCCGCAATTTTAGTTTAAAACTAAATGTACCGCTACAGTTTGATTAGGAGTATAGCTTTATAATATAGAATGGGCTAGGTGATGCATATGATCACTTAGCCCATTTTTAGTTATTCAATTAGCTGTATAATTCCTAACAGTATAAGGAGCTTCTCTATAAAAGGCTAACTCGTAATTAATGTCGTCGCCTTCCTTTGTGGCTTTAATTGGCATATCGTTTATAGTGTAGGCGCTTATTTGCTCCTCGGTCCAATTACCAACTAGGTCAATTGTTTGATCGATTACTTCTTTTTCACTAGCAAGCATAAGGGTTAGGTCTGATTTTTCTAATGGGATATATCTTAGCTGAATCACTCCATTTATTTTAGTTTTAATTCGGAGTATACTTTCACTGTCTAAAAGTTTTTTTAAAATGGTATCAATATTTTTAGGGAAGCAGTTGCCCGACAATTTTCGATATTGTATAGATGACAAGTGAGACTCATATATTTCGTAATTATTAAAATCAATGAGGTATAAAATTTTAAAAAGGATAGATTCGTTAATGTTAACTTTCCCTGCAGTTTTTTCAATAGTGTATAATAGGGTATTTTTGAATTTCAAAAAATCAAAATTGGGAATCGAAACGCGTTCTTTGTGTTTTGTGTTTTTTGTAAAGTAGGCAACTTCGGGTTCGGCTGTTGTCATAAAATTTGCCGATAAAAATTCATCCATTGAAAATCCAAGTACCGATGCCAGTAATTGCATTTCAAAAACATCCACACTTCGTTTCCCTAGTTCTATTTGAACAAGTGACGGCCTTGATATTGAAATCGATTTAGCTAAATCATTCTGAGAAAGGCCTTTTGCCTTTCGAATCTGAACAATACGACCGCCTAATTCTTGTTTATTTAAAGTGTACATCTTTCAAAGCTATATAATGTTTTAATATAAAACAATTAAATGTATTAAAAGAGAACATATGCTAGATCCAGCAAATTAAATAGCCTTAAATCTTTGTACATTTAGGAGTAAATAGGCTAAAAATATGAAGATGAAATACTTACTAATAGGCGCGATTATGTTGCTAAGCGTAACCAGCGTAAACGCACAAACAACAAGTGCAACAGGATTAACCAACTTAAGCAAGCAGGAACAAAAAATGATGGAATATATCGACGCCAATATGCCGCGGGCTATTGCGTTGTTAAAAGAATCGGTGAACATAAATAGCGGTTCACTAAATATTGAAGGCGTAAAAAAAGTGGGTGCATTATTTGCACGTGAATTACAAAATGCAGGACTACAAACGGAGTGGATCCCGATGCCGGATTCGGTACAACGCGCAGGTCATTTAGTAGCCACCACTACTGCGGCAAAAATCGCAACAGGAGCTAATACAACAGGAACCTCAATCCAAAAACCTAAAGGAAAAAAACTATTTCTCATCGGACATTTGGACACGGTGTTCGAACCCGATATGCCAGCCAATCCATTCACCATGTTAAACGACAGCACTGCAACAGGCCAAGGAGTGAATGACATGAAGGGTGGAGATGTAATTATAATCATTGCATTACAAGCAATGCAAGCGCAGGGTTTATTGGACGGAGCGGCAATCACAGCATACTTTACAGGCGACGAGGAAAAATCGGGGCGACCAATAAGTGTAAGCCGAAAGGATTATATCGAACGCGCAAAACAAACCGATATCGCATTAGGCTTTGAAGGCGCTAACGGATTAAATTCAATTGCAACCGCAAGGAGAGGATCCAGCGGATGGCGATTGGACGTGCAAGCAAAAACAGGACATAGTGCAGGCGTATTTACGCAAGGCGCAGGGTATGGAGCAATTTATGAAGCAGCAAGAATCGTAAATGAATTCAGACAACAATTGAGTACCGAAAAATATCTAACATTTAATCCGGGTGTATTTATCGGAGGATCTGAAATGAGCTATGAGGAAGCAACTGTAAAAGGAACCGCCATCGGCAAAACAAATATCATCTCACCGGCAACCACTGTAACGGGGGATCTGCGTTTTTTAACGGAAGATCAAAAAGCGAATGCAAGAATCAAGATGCAAAAAATTGTTGCACAAAACTTAACAGGCACCACTGCTAAAATAAAATTCAGCGACGGCATACCAAGTATGGCACCCACTGCGGGCAACGAAAAAGTAATGCAAGTAGTAAGTGGTGTAACAAAGGATATGGGATTGGGTATTACCACAGCAGGCGACCCAGGGTCGAGAGGCGCGGGGGATATATCTTATATAGCAGCCTATGTAGATTGTATCGACGGGATGGGCGCGTCGGGAAAAGGGGCACATGCACCGGGCGAAACCATCAACTTAAAGGAATTCCCTTATTTAATAAAGAGAGCAGCGTTGACAATGTATCGGTTGACGAAGTAGGGTAACAACTAAGAGCGCTTATTTTTTGATCCAAACAAGTAGATAAAATATTCTTTTACGTTTAGCCAAATAAACATAGGAACAACTTCGGCATAACGTGAAAAAAGGCGACGAGGCTCTTTTAATAAACGGTATAACCACTCTAAGCCTAGATTGCGAATCCATAAAGGAGCATGCTTAAGATTATCTGTAAAAAAATCAAATACAGCACCAACGGTTATGATGTAATTAACATTGCAATATTTTGCTAAATTTTCAGCAAAAGCTTCTTGTTTTGGGGTGCTTAAACCTATCCAAACAATATTTGCACCTGCAGCATTAATCATTGCTCCTAGCTTAGTCAATTCTTCATCTGTCATTACTCTAAAAGGAGGGCTGTAAGTGCCAACAACATTTGTATTTTCAAATTTGTTTGCACAAGCATTTTTTAAATCATCTGCAATCCCTTCTTTACCACCACAAAAGAAATGTTTAATTGGAAATGATGCAGACGTTGACATGAATTGCCCAAAAGTTCCAACGCCTGGACATCTTCTCATGTTTTTATGTCCCTTAAGTTGACCAATCCAGGCCATAGGCTGACCATCGGGAATATTATAATAAAAATTGAGAAGGGTATTTTTAAAAGTCGGATTGTTATAAGCAAAAACTAAACCGTGTGCACTGGTTGCACTAATTAATCTATTTGAATAATTTAGAGGCTTAGTAATTATAGAATCAATTATTTCATTAATGAAGGATGTTGAATTGCCAACATAAATAGGAATGTCAATAATGTTAACAGTGTACTTATTTAGATGCATCTTTCACTTGTTCGTTAATCCATGTATAGGTTTTTCGCATACCATCAATCAGCGGCTGGGTAACTTCCCATCCAATTTTAGAACGGTATAAATTATTGTCGGATCGCCTTCCTCGAACACCTAAAGGGCATTTAAAACCATACTTGTCAATAAATTCTTGACCATCAATATTATGTATTGAAATGTTTTTAGCAGAAATATTAATAGCCATATTTGATAACTCATTAATAGTAACCATCTCTTCTGAACCAATATTAATCGGCCCATTAAAATCACTTTTCATAAAACGCTCAACTGCTTCAAGGCAATCATCAATATATAAAAAGCTACGTGTTTGCTGTCCATCTCCCCATACTTCAAAAGCATTACCTTCAATCGTTTCTGCTGCTTTTCTCAACATGGCTGCAGGTGCTTTTTCTTTCCCACCATTCCAGGTTCCATAAGGTCCAAAAATATTATGGAAACGCGCAATTCGCACGTTTAAATTATAGTTACGATTGTAAGCTAAGAATAATCGCTCACTAAATAACTTCTCCCAACCATATTCCGAATCTGGATTTGCCGGATAGGCAGAATTTTCTTC
>CANJWF010000070.1 GCA_947478315.1 Sphingobacteriaceae bacterium
GTTTTATTAGAATATAATTTGTTTTCTAATAGACTAATGGAATGCCCCAAACATTCATCATCTGTTGGAGACAATCCGCTCATGGGCATTTCAACAAAATTTAATGGTTGTTCAGGTGTCATTTATAACTCATAATTAAAAGCGATATTTTACTCCTACTTGTATAGCACCTCTATCAAACACCTACTTGCAAAGTTTACAATAAATCGGCATAATATAATTGATCGAACTTTTGCCAATCTTTCCAAACAGGTTCATAGCCCTGTTGTTTTATTACCGAAACAATATCGTGAACACTACGCTCATCACTAACTTCAAACTGTTCTAACGATTGCGGTTCTACCACATAGCCCCCAGGGTTGGTTTTCGATGCCGCACTCATAGAAGTAATTCCTAGTTTAATTGCATGATTTCTGAAATTCTCAGATTCCCTGGTAGAAAGCGACAACTCTACCTGATGATTAAACAACCGATAGGCACAGATTAACTGTATCAACTCTCTATCGTTCATTTCCACTTTTGGTTGTAATAATCCCTTATGAGGTCTTAATCGAGGAAAGGATAACGAATACTTTGTTTTCCAATATTTTTTCTCTAAATAACTTAAGTGCAAAGCCGTAAAAAAACTATCTGTACGCCAATCTTCTAAACCAATTAAAACGCCCAATCCTATTTTGTGAATAGCTGCCTGACCCAATCTATCGGGAGTATCGAGACGATAATAGAAATTAGATTTTTTACCTTTGGGATGATGTTTTTTATAATCTTCTTTATGATAGGTTTCTTGATAAATTAACACTGTATCTAATCCTGCAAGTATTAACGTTTCGTATTCATGCGTATCAAGAGGCTGCACTTCTGCCGCAATATTAGAAAATTGAGGTATTATTAACTTAATGGTGTTTTGCAAATAATCTACTCCTACATCGTGCGAAGATTCACCCGTAACTAATAGAACATGCTCATAGCCCATATTTTTAATAGCTTCTACTTCTAACAAAATTTCTTGAGGCTTCAATGTTTTTCGAGGAATTTTATTATCTAAACTAAATCCACAATAGGTGCAAATATTTTTACATTCATTAGATAGATATAGAGGGATATATAACTGTATCGTTTTTCCAAAACGAGCTAAAGTAATTTGATGACTACGTTGCGCCATCTGCTCTAAATAAGGAATTGCAGCTGGCGAAATAAGTGCTTTAAAATCTTCGATATCACATTGTTGCTTAAGTAATGCGCGCTCCACATCTTGAGAAGTTTTATTATAAATACTCCTCTTTACATCATCCCAATTGTACGTATCGAATACTGATTTAAATGTCATTTTTATACCCTGTAGAATTAAAATTCAATTAATTAGTTAAATCGAAATGACCATCTAAAAATGAAGTTAGAGGACTGCTCGCCACTGCATGCTCCACAGGCATAGCTAACTTAGATTCATAAGCCATACGACCCGCTTCAACTGATTTTTTAAACGCTACGGCCATGTTAATAGGGTTATTGGAAACTGCAATAGCCGTATTAATTAATACGGCATCTGCTCCTAATTCCATAGCCTTGGCTGCATCAGATGGTGCACCTATACCCGCATCTACAATAACAGGAACATTACTTTGGGATATAATAATTTCCAAAAAATCTATTGTTTTTAAACCCTTATTACTTCCTATAGGTGAACCTAATGGCATAACTGCCGCAACCCCCACTTCTTCCAATCTTTTACAAAGAACGGGGTCTGCATGTATATAAGGTAACACAATAAATCCCAACCGAACCAATTCTTCAGCAGCTTTTAACGTTTCTATGGGATCGGGCAATAAATATTTAGCTTCGGGATGTATTTCTAATTTTACCCAATTAGTACCTAGTGCCTCTCGTGCCATTTGAGCTGCAAATACTGCTTCTGCTGCATTTCTTACACCTGATGTATTAGGCAATAAATTAAACTGAGTATGCTTAAGATAGGGTAATATATCATCGTCTTTATGCAAATCAAGCCGCTTTAAAGCGACTGTAACTAACTCCGTTCCACTCGCCAAAAGTGATTCTTGCATTAAATTTGGACTACTAAACTTACCTGTTCCTGTAAATAAACGAGACGAAAAAACTTTATTTGCAATAACCAACATGATGTATCATAAATTGATGACTAATAGCGTCAAATAATTAATAAGTAACTTATTCTTGAATTCTTTTCGGTTTTTTGGGTCCCAACCCACTATGTTTAAGAGGAACTTCTTGATTCGCTAACGCTTCTATTTCTGCAACAGACATTCTCCTTACTATTTTTTTTCTAACATGTGCTTTCCTCATTCGAATCGGAGTATCCGAAATAGATGTTAAACCAACCTGTTTTCTTCGATTAATAGATGATTTTTTACCCAATTCAACAAGAATATTTTTCACTAACTGTTTTCTACTCCTGGAAGAAATAATCATTGAATATACAGCAACACCAGTTAACCCAACCGCATGAAGCACCGCAACATCTTTGGGTTTAATCCCTCCAACTGCAATAATAGGTACGGCAATTTTGGCAGATACACATTGGCTAAGAATCTCTTTATATCCCTCTATTCCCAATATTGGACTCAATTTTTGCTTTGTTTTAGTAAATTTAAATGGCCCCAAGCCAATATAATCGGGTTTTTTAATTTTAGTAGGGAGGTCCCAATAAGATTGTATATCTTGAAACGTGTTGGCTGTAACTCCGATTATCATTTGATTACCCAACATTTTTCTTGCCTCAATAAATGACATATCATTTTTACCTATATGAACACCATCTGCTCCAACAGCAGACGCAACAAGTGGATAGTCATTAATAATCAAAGTTGCTTTATACTCATCACATACTTTCCGCACTTCCTTTGCTAATTCGACAGTCTCAAGCATTTTCATATTTTTGACACGCAACTGTACCCAACGAACACCAGCCCTACAAGCGGCAGCAATGCCATCTATGTGTTCTTTATGATTTTTTCCTTGAGAGATATATTGCAATTTCATTAGAATAAAATTTGATTTTTAATGGTCTAATGGAATGCCCAAACGTATTCATCTCGGTTGGTGTGTACCCGCTCATGGGCATTTCATTAGAATATAATTATTCGTTAGTATTTATTTTCTTTATGGTACTCATGCATCCTTCACCAGTTGTTTTTTTAATAGGCAGATGAGACCGACTGAACATTTTCGTCCCTCTTTCTCATGTTAATTTAAACGTATATAATACGGTCATAACAATGATTAAATGCTATGCCATCCCAAGAGAGATGAATTAGAAGTTAAAACTCCTTCTATATACCGTTTAGCTTTATCACAAGCAATATCAACCGTAAAACCTAAAGCAAGATATGCCGTTATTGCAGCGGCCATGATACATCCAGAACCATGCTTTGGATATACGATGCCCGATTGGTTTGGTAACAAGGTATAACAGTTACCTTTAGCATAAAGAACATCTTCTCCTACATTATTCAAACGATGCCCACCCTTCAAATAAATGTAAGTCTGATAAGACAGCTCCAACGCATATTGTTCTGATTTAAACAGCGCTTGAAATTCATGCTCATTGGGCGTTATCAAATAAATTCCTTTAAGAATAGATGATATAGACTCGTTACCTTGATTAAAAAAAGAAAAGCCTGAAGATGAATGTAAAACAGGATCCCAAATAATTTTTGCTTTAGAATTTTTTTTTAAAATAAAATCCCTAATTACATCAAAACTGTTACTGTCATTCAAGATGCCAAACTTAAAGTAGTTTACTGAAAATTTCGAAATCAGCATATCTATCTGTTCGATTATGTCTTCAATCGAAATCCATTGTACTCGCCTCACCTCACAATCCGTTTGAAACGTATTAGCAGAAATTACCCCTAAACCATACACTTTCAATTGTTCAAATGTTTTAATATCGGCCAAGATACCCGCACCTGCCGTTGCATCAAAACCTGCAATACTCATCACGTATGGTCGATAGTTAACTAGCAAAATTGATATACATTAATTATTTACTAAACAGTTTTAATTTGCTGAATTAAATCTAACAAGTGAACAAACCGATGCACAGCATTCGATGGTTGCTCCCAAATATATCCCAACACTCCAATACCATAATATCCCATCTCTAGTACTTGATGTAAGCGAGAAGTATCGATACCTCCTAATGCGTATATCTTGCTTTCTTTAAACGTCTCAGGAATGCTATGCAATAAATGATTCTGAGAATAACCCATTTTTGAAATACTATCAAAAATGGGCCCCATAAATACATAATGACACTTTTTTGAAATTTGTTCTAGTTCTTGCCAAGAATGAACTGAACAAGAAACAGAAAATGATTCCTGTAAATACTGACCAAATTTTAAAAAATCAAAGTTTTGATAGGAAGCATGGATCCCCGCTAACCGATACATACCACAAGCATCAAACCAATGATGTACAACTACTCTATTTCTCCATTTACTAGGTACAGCATGCAATAAAAGACCTATTTCTTCGTGATTCCATGTGGGTTTGCGAACATGGAGTCTGTATAAACCAGCTTCAAATAACGCTTGCCAAATGGAAACTTCATCGGTTATTCTATCGGGCGACGATATAACTATCAACCGTTCATTGAACACTATAAGTAAATTTCAGAACCAACTTTTTTAAATTCCTTCGACATGTTTTCCATGCCTGCTTCAATAGCTTGCTCATCGTTTTCAATACCATTATCGGCAGCATATTTTCGAACCTCTTGGGTGATTTTCATACTACAAAAATGGGGACCACACATTGAACAAAAGTGAGCTAATTTAGCTCCTTGAGCGGGCAATGTCTCATCATGAAACTCTCGTGCAGTGTCGGGATCGAGTGATAAATTAAACTGATCTTCCCATCTAAATTCAAAACGAGCTTTACTCAATACATTATCTCGATACTGAACTCCTGGATGCCCCTTAGCCAAATCTGCCGCATGTGCCGCCAATTTATAGGTAATAACCCCATCCTTTACGTCCTTTTTATTAGGCAAACCCAAATGTTCTTTAGGCGTTACATAACAGAGCATCGCAGTGCCAAACCACCCAATCATAGCAGCACCAATAGCAGATGTAATGTGGTCATAACCTGGAGCAATATCTGTTGTTAAGGGGCCTAAAGTATAAAATGGAGCTTCATGACATTCTTTCAATTGCTTGTCCATGTTTTCTTTAATCAAGTGCATTGGTACATGACCTGGTCCCTCTATCATCACTTGCACATCGTGCTTCCACGCTATATTGGTTAATTCACCTAATGTTTCCAATTCACCAAATTGAGCAGCATCGTTTGCATCTGCAATAGAACCAGGACGCAATCCATCTCCTAAGGAAAAAGCAACATCATAGGCTTTCATAATTTCACATATTTCTTCAAAATGAGTATACAAGAAATTTTCTTTATGATGTGCTAAACACCATTTTGCCATAATAGAACCCCCACGAGATACAATTCCTGTTAATCTTTTCGCCGTTAATGGAACATAACGCAATAACACACCGGCATGTATGGTAAAATAATCAACCCCTTGTTCTGCTTGTTCCAATAAAGTATCTCTAAAAATATTCCAAGTAAGTTCCTCTGCCTTACCTCCCACTTTTTCTAACGCCTGATAAATAGGTACTGTACCTATAGGCACTGGAGAATTGCGTATAATCCATTCACGCGTTTCATGAATATTTTCTCCTGTCGATAAATCCATAATGGTATCCGCTCCCCAGCGAGCTGCCCATACCATTTTTTCCACCTCTTCTTCAATACTAGAGGTAACGGCAGAATTACCAATATTGGCATTAATTTTTACCAAAAAATTACGCCCAATTATCATAGGTTCTGTTTCTGGATGATTAATATTAGCGGGAATAATGGCTCTACCGGCAGCAATTTCTGTTTTAACAAAATCAGCTGTAATAAACTTCAATGGCGTATTTGCACCAAAACTGTGACCTTTGTGTTGATGCCATAAAGTATTATTATTCTCAAAAATTTCTTCTACACGTTGATTTTCTCGCACGGCAACATATTCCATTTCAGGAGTAATCAGCCCTTTTTTAGCATAGTGCATTTGAGAAACATTCGCTCCTGATTTCGCTCTTAAGGGCAATTGTAAATGCTCAAATCTTAACTTTGCCAATTGCTCATCATGCAACCGTTGATGACCGTATTCAGATGAAATTTGTCGCAACTGTTCAACGTCTCCACGTTGCAATATCCATTTTTCTCTTAAACGAGGTAAGCCTTTTTTAACGTCAATATCTGCATTAACATCTGTGTAAGGTCCACTAGTATCGTAAATAGTAATAGGTGCATTTTTTTCAATCGTATTATTGAATTTATCATGCGTATCAGACAAGGTTATCTCACGCATCGCAACTTTAATATCGTGTATTTTACCTTGTACATGAATCTTTCGAGAATTAGGAAATGGCTCTCTACTAATAGCTGATTGATTGGGAACTTTATCTTGTTTCATTTGTATATAATTGTTTTTTTAAGGTCAAATGGAATGCCCAAACGCATTATTCATTAGTGTTTTGTATTTCATGGTATTCATGAATGCAAAGCATTTATTCAGTTGTGTTTCCTTTTCCATAAGGACTTCATGAA
>CANJWF010000071.1 GCA_947478315.1 Sphingobacteriaceae bacterium
ATGACCGAAAAATGTTACATGATATTTTTATTCCTATTGGAGATATAAAGGGTGCTGAAAATGGAGATAAAGCAATTGCCGAAATTGTAGAATGGCCTCATGATGCTAAAAATCCTATCGGTAAGATTAAACACGTTTTAGGAAAGCAAGGGGAGAATAATACAGAAATGACGGCTATTTTGGCAGAATATGGGTTTCCTTTAGCTTTTCCGAAAGAGGTAGAACAAGAGGCCACCGCCATCTTAGATGAAATACCATCGAATGAAATAATGCGTAGGCGAGACTTTAGAAAGGTTACTACTTTTACCATCGACCCCGAGGATGCAAAAGATTTTGATGATGCGATTTCTTTTGTTGCGCTCGAAAATGGGCATGTAGAGATAGGAATTCACATAGCGGATGTATCTCATTATGTTCAGGTAGATTCGGCTTTGGATAAAGAGGCCTACGAACGAGGAACTTCGGTTTATTTAGTAGATAGGGTTATTCCTATGCTTCCTGAACACTTATCAAATGGCTTATGTTCTTTGAGACCCCATGAAGATAAACTTTGTTTTTCGGCAATTTTCGAAATGGATGCACAGGCTCGTGTGGTTAACGAATGGTTTGGTAAAACAGTCATTCATTCCGACAGAAGATTTACTTACGAAGAAGTACAACAAATATTAGAGGGACAAAGTGGAGATTTTGACGATGAATTAAATACGTTGAACCAATACGCTCATATTTTGCGTCAAGAACGCTTTAAAAAAGGTTCTATTAACTTCGAAACGGAAGAAGTGAAATTCAAATTAGATGCAAACGGCAAGCCTATAGGAGTCTACGTCAAGGAACGGAAAGATGCCCATAAATTGGTAGAAGAATTTATGCTGTTAGCGAATAAAAAAGTAGCCGAATTTGTCGCTAAAATGGGTAAAAAGCGGAATAGTTATGGTTTTGTATATAGAACTCATGATGCCCCTAATGAGGATAATTTAGCCACATTTTCTCAATTTGCGGCCCGATTTGGGTACAAAATTAGCACGAAATCACATCGTGAAATTTCGCAATCGCTGAATAAATTGATGGATGATGTAGTGGGAAAAAAGGAACAAAATGTTTTATCACAGCTCGCCATTCGAACGATGGCAAAAGCCATCTACACTACTGAAAAAACCATGCATTATGGTTTGGCATTTGATTTTTACACACACTTTACCTCGCCCATCCGTCGTTATCCAGATGTGATGGTTCATCGTTTATTGGAGTATTATTTATCGGGAGGTAAGCCTGTTGAAGTACTTGAATTAGAAAAAAAATGTCAACATGCCTCTCAAAAGGAACGCAAGGCTGCCGATGCAGAACGAGCTTCTATAAAATATAAGCAAGCCGAATTTTTGAGCGAACATTTAGGGCAAGTTTATGATGGAATTATCGCAGGGGTTACCGAATGGGGTATGTACGTAGAGTTAGCAGAAAATAAATGCGAAGGGATGGTTAAATTACGTGAGATTACAGATGATTTTTATGTTTTAGACCAAAAAAATTATTGTATTACGGGTCAACGTAAGAAAAAAGTATATCAGTTAGGCGATAACGTTCAAGTAAAAGTTAAAAATGTTAATCTGCCTAAAAGGCAAATAGACTTGACGCTGATAAGTTAATCGCAGTAAGTATCATTACAAATATCGAATTCTCTTTTATAATTACGTATGTTTAGTATAGAACAATCTATTAAAGACCAATTTGTAGCAGTAGCTAATCATATTTCGTATCCCTTATTTCCAGAAAATCTCTATACACCCATTCAATACATCAACACGTTAGGGGGGAAACGTTTAAGACCTTTGCTGTTGCTATTGGCAAATGATTTATTTGGCGGGAAAATAGAGCAGGCGATGCCTGCGGCTTTGGCTGTAGAATGGTTTCATAATTTCACCTTAATGCACGATGACATTATGGATAATGCACCTATGCGGAGAGGTAATGCTACTGTGCATGTTAAATGGGATACCAATACAGCTATTCTTTCGGGCGATGTTATGTTGGTAAAAGCCTATCAGTTTTTACAGGAATTACACCCAACAGTTTTGCCGCAAGTTTTTACCCTATTTAATCAAACGGCTGTAGAAGTTTGTGAAGGGCAACAATTGGATATGAACTTTGAACACAGGAACGAGGTAGATGTTGAGGAATATTTACAAATGATTCGACTTAAAACTTCGGTATTGCTAGCGGCTTCGCTGAAAATGGGAGCTATTATAGCTGGAGCAAATTCTAAGGATGCAGATTTGTTGTATCAAGTGGGCGAAAATGTAGGTATCGCATTTCAATTACAGGATGATTTATTGGATGTTTATGGTAATCCTAGTCAATTTGGAAAGCAAGTTGGGGGAGATATTTTGGCTAACAAAAAAACTTTTTTGCTATTACAAGCTCAACGTCGCGCTAGTTTAGAACAACAAAAACAAATTGATTATTGGCTTCAAAAAACTTCATTTGAGCCTTTAGAAAAGATCAATGCAATGGTTGGGCTTTATGAGCAATTGAATATTCGTGCTATCGTTCTTGAGCAGATTAATTATTATACGAATGGTGCTTTAGAGGCATTGACTGCAATAGATTTACCAAAGTCACATAAACTTCGTTTAGAACAACTTTTGTTTCAACTGTTAGTTCGAGAACATTAACGTACAAACTATAATTTTTTTAGTATCTAAGCATCAAAGTTCCGATATTGCGGCGTTTTTTATAAATGACGGATAGTTTGTTTTTATTATCAATTAACTACCCGTCATTTTTACCTAAACGAATCATTGTTTTCAGATGAAACCGACATGTAGTGTCTACACAAAGTGGGAATGAAAATTGTTAGGAGATTCCATCTGACCATTTAAACTTGCGAAGTTCATGAATGAGTGCTATAAAAAACTAAACACTAACGAATAATTATTTACAGATGAAGTGCCCATGAGCGAGTGCTTACCAATCGATGGTAAAATACTTTACATAATCAGCGCTGCGCATTCATGAATACCATGAAAGATAAAACACTAATGAATAATAGGTTCGGCATAATCAGTGCTTCGCAGTCCGTTCATATCTTAAAAAAAACAATTATATCCTGATGAAAGTTTTAAAATTTGGAGGAAGTTCGGTTGCCTCTGCCGAAAATATAGAAAAAGTAGTCGCTATTGTGCAGGCTAAATCTGCTGGTCAACCCGTGGTGTTAGTAGTTTCAGCCTTAGGAGGTATTACCGATTGTTTAATTAACATTGGGAAATCTGCGGAACAAGGGGATGAAACATACAAGCAGCAATTGATTCAAATAGAGCAACGTCATATAGACACGATTCGGTTATTGATTCCTGTTGCGATTCAAAGTGCTGTGATTAGCGAAGTTAAAAAGCATCTCAATAATTTAGAAAATATATTGGAGGGGGTTTTTTTAATCGGGGAACTTTCTGCAAAAACATTAGATAAGATAGTTTCTTTTGGAGAATTATTATCGTCATACATCGTTTCTCAAAAATTGAAAGTATCGGGGTTAGATAGTAGTTGGAAAGACGCTAAAAATTTCATTAAAACGGATGCTAATTATGGAAATGCTAGCGTAGATTTTGAATTAACAAATAGCTTGATTCGAGAACAACTCTTGGCAGACGACGTTAAGGTGGTGGTGGTACCTGGATTTGTTGCTTCGAATAAGCAACAGATTACTACCACTTTGGGTAGAGGAGGCTCAGATTATACTGCCGCTATTATTGCAGCCGCATTGGGGGCAGAAGATTTAGAAATTTGGACAGATGTAAGTGGGATGATGACAGCAGACCCGCGTGTAGTTTCTCAAGCATATACCATTAAACGTATATCTTATCAAGAAGCAATGGAATTATCTCATTTTGGTGCAAAAGTTATTTATCCACCTACTATACAGCCTGTTATGGATGCGGGAATACCCGTTTGGATTAAAAATACTTTTGCCCCATCAGATGTAGGTACTGTTATAGAGAACGAACAAATTCAAGAAAACAATAAAAATGCTACTGTTACGGGTATTTCTAGTATAAATCAAATTAGTTTGCTGAATTTGGAAGGTGCAGGCATGGTGGGTATTCCAGGTATTTCTAAAAGATTATTTGGCGCTTTAGCACAAGCTCAAATCAATGTTATTTTAATCACGCAGGCCTCCTCCGAACACTCTATTTGTGTTGCAGTAAAAACAGAGGATGCCGATACAGCCAAACGTGCTGTTGATGAAGAGTTTTCGACGGAAATTAATCATAAAAAAATATCACCCTTAATTATCGAGTCAGGGTTGAGTGTCGTTGCCTTAGTGGGCGATCAAATGCGTCATAAGCCAGGTATTAGTGGTAAAATGTTTTCTTGTTTGGGTAAAAATGGCATTAATATTAGAGCTATTTCTCAAGGCTCTTCCGAACGTAATATCTCTGCGATTATTAGTTATTCAGTTATTAAAAAAGCGTTAAATGCTTTACATGAAGAATTTTTCGAACAGCCTCTAAAACAGATTAATTTATTTTTAGCTGGAGTGGGTAACGTTGGAGGCAAGTTGTTGGAACAAATCGAACAACAATCTACTATTCTGAAAAACGATTTAAAACTTAATATCCGTGTTATAGGTATGGCTAATAGTAAAGTCATGCTTTTTGATGAAGAAGGTATTTCTCTTGCTAACTGGCGGTCTGTTTTAGTTGAAAAAGGAATCCCCTTAAATTTAAACACGTATGCACAAAAAGTATTTGATATGAATATGCGTAACAGCATTTTCGTTGATAATACTGCTCATCAAGAAATAGCCAATTTATACGAGCTTTTTTTGAAAAATAGTGTGTCGGTAGTAGCGAGCAATAAAATAGCTTGTTCGTCACCCTATTCGTCTTATAAATCTTTGAAAACGGCAGCTTTGAATCATCACGTATCGTTTTGTTACGAAACAAATGTAGGAGCAGGTTTACCCATCATAGGAACCTTAGCTGATATGGTGAAAAGTGGAGATCAAATCATTAGTATTAAGGCAGTGCTTTCAGGTACGATGAATTTCGTTTTTAGTAATTTTATTTCTGGAGTTAAGTTTGTGGATGTAGTGAAGCAGGCGCAACAGGAAGGATATACAGAACCAGACCCTCGCATTGATTTAAGCGGAGTTGACGTTGCTCGTAAAATACTGATTTTAGCAAGGGAATGTGGGGCAGAAATGGATTTGCAAGCAGTTGAAAATGCACCTTTTATGCCTGAAGATTGTTTGTCTACAACCTCTGTGGAAGCGTTTTATGAAAAATTAAATCAATATACAACGCATTTCGATAATATGAGAGAAGAAGCTGATAAGAAAGGAAAACGACTGAAATATGTGGCGACGTTCGAAAATGGCAAAGCCAAGGTGGGAGTAGAGGCGGTAGATGTAAATCATCCTTTCTATAATTTAGCAGGGAAAGATAATATGGTTATTTTTTCTACGACTAGGTATAAAGACCAACCAATGATTGTGAAAGGAGCGGGTGCTGGAGCAGATGTAACGGCTTCAGGTGTTTTTGCAGATATTATTCGATCTGTAAGATAATGATGTTTGAATCGAAGAAAATTTCTGTACATGCCCCTGCTACAGTAGCCAATGTTGCCTGTGGTTTTGATACGTTAGGTTTTGCTTTAAGTCATCCTTTTGATGAGATGACACTTACTTTGACCGATACAGGATCGGTTGTTATTTCAGAGATAACGGGTGGCTTTGACCTGCCTTGCGAGGCGGAAAAAAATGTAGCTGGGGTAGCTTTACTATCATTAATGGCTGCCTTGGATGATAAGCATATAGGTTTCGATATTACCATCCAAAAAAATATTAAGCCAGGTAGTGGCATTGGTTCTAGTTCAGCTAGTGCTGCGGGTGCTGTCGTTGCTGCTAATCATTTAATAGGGGGAAAATTTTCTGCTTTGCAATTGATTGAGTTTGCTATGCAAGGTGAAAAATTGGCTTCAGGAACTGCGCATGCAGATAATGTTGCTCCTGCGGTAATGGGAGGCTTTACGTTGGTACGTTCTAATTGCCCGTTGGATGTAGTTAAGTTACCTGTTCCACCTAATTTATATGCGGTTGTTATTCACCCATTAATTGAGGTTAAAACATCTGATGCTCGCAAAATTTTAAAAACCCATGTTAGTTTAAAAGATGCAGTTACCCAGTGGAGTAATGTTGGAGGATTGGTTGCGGGGTTGTTTATGTCTGACTATGGCTTAATAGCTCGTTCGTTACAAGATGTGATAGTGGAGCCTATTCGCTCTATTTTGATTCCTGCTTTTGATGAATTAAAGCAACGATGCTTGTCTGCGGGGGCTTTAGGTGGAGGAATTTCAGGCTCGGGTCCATCTGTGTTTATGTTATGTGATGGATTAGAAAAGGCACAACTTGTTGAAAAAGCGATGCAAGCAGTATATAGTCAATTAGCTGTTTCTTATGAAACTCATGTTTCTCCTATTGGTCAGCAAGGTGTGTTGGTATGCTAAGTTATTATCGAATGAGGCATTTGCTAAGGTAAAATTCGATGCA
>CANJWF010000072.1 GCA_947478315.1 Sphingobacteriaceae bacterium
CAGACAAACCACAAAAGTAACCACATTTAAAATCAATAAATCAGCCCAGTGAAACGCAATAGGAACAAAAGCAACATAATACGAATCTGTGTCCAAACCTACAAAATGCGTCCAATACTGTAATAGAGACAATGCTCCCCCAACCATATTACCCAACAACATTCCTATACCTATAATTTGGGCCGCATTATAGAGAAATATTTTTTGTATCATCCAATTATTCGCACCAAACGCTTTGAGTAAGCCAATCAAATGCGTTCGCTCCAATATCAATATTAACAAAGCCGAAATCATATTAATAACAGCCACTATCAACATCAGCACTAAAATAATTTCGGTATTAACATCCAATAAATTGAGCCATTCAAAAACATCTGGATACCATTCCTTAACTGAATAAGCGCGTAACTCTTTCGGCAAACATTGATGTAGCTGTAGGGTTAGTTTATCTAACTGTTCAAAATCTTCGATACCTATTTCTAACCCACCCACCTCTTGAGAAGAAGTATGCTCTAAATGACTAATTTGAGATAAATTACCAATAACAGTTCCTGTATTAGCAACCTCAAAACCCAATTCAAAAATACCTGCAATTTTTAACTTTCGTTTCTTAGGCGGATTTTGAATGAAATACATTAAAAAACTATCTCCAACATGCAAATGCAACACATCCGCAATTTTTTTCGATATCATTACTTCATTAGGCTCAGTAACCTTTGGCAAACAACCCTGAATTAGTAATTTAGAAAAACGAGCCCAATGAGCATGAACATCATAACCTTTAAAAACAACTCCCTCTACCTCATTACGAGTTTTAATTAAACCAGCCTTAGCAGCATATGCACTGATAGACAAGTGGGAAGACACCAAATTAATTTGCCGCCGTAAATCATCATCATAAACAAATTTATTCTGTTCGTAGGCAGGAGAAAGCGCATATTTCACAACTTGAATATCTCCCGAAAAATTACGTGCTTTCTCCCTAATTTCTGTTTTAAACCCCCGAATAACTGTCAAAGCCAAAATCATTACCGTCAACCCCAAAGCAATACCGCCCATAGCAACGTACACGATTAAACGAGAAAAAGTTCGATTAGACCGCGTAGATATTTTTTTAGCTATAAATAATTCAATGTTCACAATCCATATTTTAAATAATTACGAACCATATACGCATGCTTACAAAACCGCCATGCGGAATCTCTACACAAAGGAGCATGAAACCTGCGAAGCATCCATGAAGACCATTGAAAAATTCAATGCAACAGTATAAACAAACACTAACGGATAATTATATTCAAACAAAACGCCCTATAAATGACAGCTCTTATGAGCAACCAAAAACGTTTATATATTTAATTCGATAAATTGAACCCAACATTGCAAATTTCATGAAAAAAAACCAATTTATCCTACCAAGGTATCGCAACCTAAAAAATGAAATAAAAAACTTTTTGTTAAACCAAAAAATACCTCTAAATTCGCAGTCCGAACTCATTTCTTTTTTTAACAAAGAATAAAACAGCTAAAAATGGCAAATCATAAATCCGCATTAAAAAGAATACGATCCAGTGCAACACGCAGATTGCGTAACCGCTACCAAGCAAAAACCACTCGTAATTTAGTTAAAAAATTACGCCAAACGACTGCAAAATCAGAAGCATTACCTCTTTTATCGAAAGTATCATCCATGTTAGACCGTTTAGCGAAACGCAATGTGATACATAAAAACAAGGCATCTAACAATAAAGCTAAGTTGGCAAAATACGTTAACAAGCTTAGCTAAATCAATTCGCATTAACGTGCTAAATCAACAAAAAAAGAGGCTGTCTCAAAAAGACAGCCTCTTTTTTATTAAAACATTCTTAACTTTAAAAACTCACACACCTTAAAATAATAGTAGCTATCGACCAACACTTTTCGATAAAAATTACATGAACCAAGGCAACAACAAAATAACCATTAAAGATTGGGCAGAAGAAGACAGACCAAGAGAAAAGCTGCAATTACATGGCCGCAGAGTGTTGAGCGATGCAGAACTAATAGCCATTTTAATAGGATCTGGTAATAAAACCGAAACCGCTGTCGAATTAAGCAAACGAATTTTAAATCAATACAATAACGATTTAGATTTATTAAGCAAAGCCTCCATTGAAGATTTTTTACATTTTAATGGAATAGGAGAAGCCAAAGCAATATCCATTATCGCTGCCCTAGAATTAGGGAGACGAAAAAAAAACATTAACCATACTAACATAACGACCATACAATCTAGCCACGACGTTTACCTTTACCTATTACCCTATTTAATCGATTTACAACATGAAGAATTTTGGATACTCCTCCTAGACCGAGGCAATCGCATTAAAAGCAAAGAATTAATTAGTAAAGGAGGGGTTTCTCAAACCATTGCTGACCCTAAAATAATCTTCAAAACAGCTTTACAAAAAAATGCCTGCTCCATTATTTTAGCACACAACCATCCCTCAGGAAACCTACAACCAAGTCCTGCAGATTTAAATTTAACACGACAACTACAGGCTGCTGGAAATCTACTGGAAATTTTTATAATGGACCATATTATCCTTACAGACAAAGGATATTTCAGTTTTAAAGATGATGGAATTTTATAAAAAACAAATTGCAAATTGAGTTCATCAAAGCATTTAAAAAGGCTTTGTCATAAATTAACTACCTTTATGACCTCAAAAACATATCGATAATAACCCTTATTGCAACCTATTAATTCACATGATAATATCTTACAACTGGCTCAAAGAATATATTAATCCTAAAGTTAGCCCCGAAGAACTTTCAACCATATTAACCGATATCGGTTTAGAAGTAGAACACAGCGAAAAAATAGAAAGCGTACGCGGAGGTCTCAAAGATTTAATTGTAGGGCAGGTAATAACGTGCACACAACACCCCAACGCAGACCGCTTACGTTTAACGCAAGTAGATACCGGAAACGGGAACCTACTTTCCATAGTTTGCGGAGCACCTAATGTAGCAATAGGACAAAAAGTTGTCGTAGCACCAATAGATAGCACCATTTATCCTACACAAAGCGAACCATTTAAAATAAAAAAAGCAAAAATAAGAGGCGAACTATCCGAAGGAATGATTTGCGCAGAGGATGAAATTGGACTAGGTAACTCACACGAAGGAGTAATGGTATTACCCGATGAAGTTCCCATCGGAACCTTAGCATCTACTTACTTCAACATAGAATCAGACCTTATTTTTGAAATAGGACTTACACCAAACCGGTCAGATGCCGCCTCACACCTCGGCGTAGCTAGAGATTTATCGGCTTATTTCAAAATACCTATCGAATGCCCCAACGTTGACTTACCCTCAGCCATCACGAACACCCCATCCATTAAAACCACTATTGAAAATAACGAAGCCTGTCCACGTTACAGTAATGTATTCATTGAAGGCGTAAGCGTTCAAGAATCACCGCAATGGCTTAAAAATAAATTAAAAGCCATTGGAATAAAACCCATCAATAACATTGTAGACATTACCAATTTTATATTACACGATATTGGACAACCTCTACATGCTTTCGATGCAGATTTAATAGAAGGCAAACAAATTATTGTTAAAACCTGCCCCGAAGGAACTCCATTTATGACGCTAGATAACATAGAGAGAAAACTATCCGCAAGCGACCTCATGATTTGTGATGCACAAAAACCAATCGCTATGGCAGGTATATTAGGTGGATTACATTCAGGCATCAGCACCAACACCAAAAATATTTTCATAGAAAGTGCCTATTTTAACCCTGTTTGGATACGAAAAACAAGCAAAAAACATGGTATAAAAACAGATGCCTCTTTTCGATTCGAAAGAGGAACAGACCCTAACATGCCGGAAATAGCTTTAAAAAAAGCCATCAAAATGCTCCTAAGTGTAGCCGGAGGACAAATTCAATCTCCTATTCAAGATATATATCCCAAACCCATATCCCCAACCATATTTAGCATCCGTTATAAAAACATTCATCGGCTCATTGGAAAAGAAATACCGACGGAAGAGATAAAATCTATTCTATTACATTTAGGCATTGAAATTATTGCAGAAACTGCCAATACGTTGCAGTTATCCGTCCCTCCATTTAAAGTAGATGTAACCCGTGAATGCGATATAATAGAGGAAATTTTAAGAATACATGGCTTAAATCGCGTAGACATACCCCAACAGTTCAAAATAGCAATTAACCTCGCACAAAAACCAAATCCAGAAACCATACAAAACAATATCGCCGATTTACTTTGTAATAATGGGTACTACGAAATCTTAACCAATTCACTAACAAAGTCAACCTATCATGATACTACTACGGTGAAGATTGTAAACCCATTGAGTGCAGATTTGGATGCTATGCGACAAAATTTATTATTTTCAGGATTGGAAGTAATTCGTTACAACCTAAACCATAAAAACAACCATCTAAAATTATACGAATTCGGAAAAACATATCAAATCGAAGAAAAACAGTATATCGAAAAAAGACAACTATCTATTTTCATCTGTGGACAAAAACTTTCAGAACAATGGAATCACCGACAAGAAGAAGTAAATTATTTTACGCTAAAAGGTGCAGTTTCTGCAATTTTAAAACGATTAGGACTATCGTCATTCACTAGCGAGAACACGAAAAATATTTTTTTCGAGGAAGGTTTATCTTGTTCAATTAACAAAAAAATAATCGTAGAATTTGGTCTCGTTGCTTCAGAAAAATTAAAATTGTTCGGTATCGAACAAGCCGTTTACCACGCCTCATTTAACTGGGAAGAAATACTAGACCTACTCAAAACACAACCAATACATTTTCAAGAGCTCAATAAATATCCATCGGTAAGGAGAGACTTATCCGTCTTAATAGACAGAGAAACCAACTTTGACCAATTAAAAAATATAACGTTACAATGCGGCAAAAATATACTTAAAGATGTTCAAATTTTCGATGTTTACCAAGGAGACAAATTGCCAACGGGAAAAAAATCTTATGCAATAAGCCTTACTTTCCAAGATTCAGAAGGTACTTTAACAGACAAAACCATTGACAACATCATGGCCAACATCATTGCCAATTTAACAGAAAAAGCAAAAATTGAATTACGTTCATGAATAACGACGCAATAAATATTCAAGCAGAACAGCTTTCGAAAATAACGGCAAAAACCAAAGAAGTGATTGCGTATTGTCAACAACTACAACAAGAAGTAGCCGAACTTTCGAAAACTAACGAAACTTTACAACAAACTATAAAGCTGTTAAAAATCGAAAACAACACGTTAGAAGAACAGTTCAATGCAAAACAATTGGCTCAAACCTTACATGAACCAACAAGTGACGAAAAAATGCTTGACATGAAGAAAAAAATTAACGAACTTGTGACCGAAATAGATAAGTGCGTAGTATTACTAAAGAAATAGTGTTAAATAACTAACAGTGAATAAGAACTCTTAAAGTTTATGGGAGAAATTTCCATAAAAATAAATATAGCAGACCGCATTTATCCCTTAAGGATTAAGGTAGGAGAAGAAGAGATTGTACGAAAAGCAGCCAAACTCATCGGTGAACGTTTGAAAGAATATCAAGAAAATTACGATGTTCGTGATAAGTTGGACCTTTTATCGATGTGTGCATTACATTATGCAACTAATGCAATAAAGTCTGAGAACCACTTTTCACAAGTAGATGATGTATTAGACGAAAAAATACATGAATTAGATGCTGTTCTCAACGATTTTCTTTCAACATCAAAACCATAAAATAAGAGGTTTGTTCTTTTATATCAGAGAGTATTCATTAATCTAAAAATTTAACCGCAGTTTAAATTTTCGGGTTTCACTATTAGGAACTTAACAAATTAATACAAGAGGTAAATAAAGACGATATTCCATGTGTCTATCGCCACAACTCTTAATCATGATTCGTCGTTTAAAGTTTTCCTAATATTAGAGATTCGGGGATTTTTCTGCGGTTTTTTTGTTAAAATACACACAATTACATAACTATATCCGATACATTAAATAACACAAATTATCCATTAATTCTATAAAATCAATCACATGACCATCATACTATATATCGTCTTAGGATTCGCAATCGGCGCTGTTGCAGGGCGTTTTTTGCTTCAACAAATACTAAAAAAACAGGCATCGGATGCCCAAAATAAAGCGAAGCAACTACTTAAAGAAGCTGAAAATGAAGCTGAAATGCTGAAAAAAAATAAGTTATTAGAAGCAAAAGAGAAATTTTTGCAGATGAAAGCTGAACATGAACAAGATACCCAAAGTCGGAACAATACCATCACCCAACGAGAAAATGGCATCAAACAAAAAGAACAATCTTTACATCAACGTTTAGAGACTATTAACCGAAAAGAGCAAGAACTAGACAACAACAAAAAGAATGTTGACAAACAAACTGAACTACTCAGAAA
>CANJWF010000073.1 GCA_947478315.1 Sphingobacteriaceae bacterium
GCACATCAAATGGTAACCACTTATAAACCCAATCAATATTTTGTGCCTGCCTCTAACATAAAATTGTATACTTTTTTACATAGTTTATCTACACTCGAAGACTCTATCCCTACTTTTAGATATGTAGAAAAAGGGGATTCTCTTATTTTGTGGGGATGTGGCGACCCTTCTTTTCTTCATCCAGATTTGATATTGCAAAACGAAAAGATTTTTAATTTCCTTCTACACACACCAAAACAAATTTTTTTGGTACAAGAAAAACAACAACCTACTTTTTGGGCTAAAGGATGGCAATGGGACGACTATAATAACCGCTATCAAACAGAACTAAATCTACTCCCTATCTATGGCAACATAGTACAATTCCAAACTGATAGTATTTCACAACAGATTATAACAAGACCTCGCTATTTCGAATCTTTGTTACAAACAGATAGTAGCCGTTTTACTGCAAATGGAAACATTCAAAGAGATTTTTATACCAACTTATTTTACACATCTGCTTCTAAAAATGCTACTAAACAGCAAATTCCATTTAAAACATCTTTAACTCTCACCGCAAAATTATTGACAGACACACTCAAAAAAACAGTAAACATCATTACTTATCAGCTTCCCGAACAAACAAAAACACTCTATGGAGTGGCAACCGACAGCTTATACAAAAAAATGTTAGTAGAAAGTGATAATTTGATAGCAGAGCAACTCCTTATTATCAGCAACATACACCAAAACAAACACTTTAGCAACACCATCAACAAGGGTACCTTAACTTATTTACCTCAACCTTATAAATGGGCAGACGGTTCTGGTCTTTCGCGACTTAACTTAACCACTCCACTCAATACCATTGTTGTACTAGACTCCATTTACCATAAAATAGGAAGAGAACGTATCAAAGCACTATTTGCTAACGGAGGTGTAAGTGGTACACTTAAAAACATGTATAAAGATTACCCCACTTTTGTTTTTGCCAAAACAGGTAGCATGCAAGGCATTTATAACCAAAGTGGGTATGTAATATCTGCGCAGGGCAAATGGTATGCATTCAGTTACTTAAACAACAACTTTGTCGAATCGGGAGAAAAAGTACGTCAACAAGTAGAAAAAATTATCCGTTGGATACACCATAACTTTTAATAAATCACAACGCATGGGCAGAATTATGGCTTTTGATTATGGCACTAAACGAATAGGGATAGCCGTTACCGATTCCTTACAAATCATTGCAACAGGCTTGTGTACTATTGCAACACCACAGGCAATACCTTTCTTAAAGAACTATATCGCACAAGAAACCGTAGAACAGTTTGTCGTTGGCGAACCCAAACAGCTCGACAATAGCCCCTCTCAATCCGCAACATACGTAGCACAATTCAAAGCACTCCTCAGCAAACACTTCCCTCATATACCCATCGTAAACATCGACGAACGCTTTACATCCAAAATAGCATCTGCTGCCATTGCACAAAGTGGAATGGGTAAAATAAAACGACAAAGCAAAGCCCTTATCGACCAAACTAGTGCTGTAATTCTCCTACAAGACTATATGGCAATGCTAAAATAAACTTACAATAACTTTAAATAAAAAAATCCAACACCCAATAAGTAAGAGCAGCAAGTGTTGCAGAAACAGGGATGGTAAGAATCCAAGCCCAAATTAAATTAATAGTAACCCCCCAACGAACTGCAGAGATACGCTTAGTTAAACCTACCCCAACGATAGAACCAGTTATGGTATGCGTAGTAGATACAGGAATTTTAAAATGCGCGGTGGCAAACAATGTTAATGCACCTGCCGTTTCAGCAGCTACACCCTCCAAAGGCGTTACTTTGGTAATTTTTGAACCCATAGTTTTAATAATTCTCCATCCACCACTCATTGTTCCCAATGCAATAGCCGCATAACAAGTAAGCGGAACCCAATCTGGCATAGACTTTACATCTGGAATAATCCGTTCTGTAACCAATGCAGCAGCAATAATACCCATCACTTTTTGCGCATCATTACCTCCATGACCAATGCTAAACGCAGCGGAAGAAACCAATTGAAGCCGTCTAAACCATTTTTCTGCTCGTGCAGGTCTCGCATTTCTGCATACATTAAGAATAATAATTGTAATCGTATAAGAAACAATCAACCCAATTAGTGGTGCTAAGAAAATAAATAAGAAAATTTTAACGATACTCGACATATCTACAATCTTCGCAAGATGAGTAAAGTCGAAATGCGCATGCGCAATAGCCGCCCCAGCAAATCCGCCTATCAACGTATGAGAAGAACTAGATGGTATGCCATACCACCACGTCAACAAATTCCAAATAATTGCCGCCAATAAACCTGCCAATATAACTCCCATTGTAATAAACTCTGGCTTAACCGTTTTGGCTATCGTATTGGCAACACCGTGTTCTTGAAAAATAAAAAAAGCTAAAAAATTAAAAAAAGCAGCCCAAACTACCGCTTGAAAAGGCGTAAGTACCTTAGTAGATACGATAGTGGCAATAGAATTTGCTGCATCATGAAATCCATTGATGTAATCAAATATAATAGCAAAAACGACAACTATTACGAGCAGTACACTAACCATAACGGGAACTTATGCGTGTTTAACCAAAATAGACTCCATCACATTGGCAGCATCCTCACACTTATCAGTAGCGGTCTCCAACACAGAAAGAATTTCTTTATACTTCATAATCACTAAAGCATTTTCTTCGTGGTCAAATAAATCTGCTACTGCTTTATTGAAAACATGATCAGCTTGGTTTTCAGCACTATTAATTCTTACACACGAATCCGTTATGTTACGGAAGTTCTTCAAATCTTTCAACTCACAAACCGCTTTATGCAAATCCGAACAAGCTTGCTGAATCAAAACTGCTAACTCCACCATGGAGTCGGTAGCTTGAGTAATTTTATACAAATTAAGCCTATTGGCAGAGCCATAAATATAATCAGCAACATCATCAATCGCAGTAGCCAATGCATGAATATCTTCTCTATCAAAAGGAGTAATAAAATTTTTGCTCAATTCCAATAGAATTTGATGAGTAACATCGTCACCAACATGTTCTAAACGCTCTATTTCTTTATAAAATGCTATCTTTTTATCCTCATCGGTAGTAGATACAACCTTTACCAAACAAGTCGAAATATCAACCAAATTAGCGGTAGCCTGTTCAAACAAAGGAAAAAACTTCCTATCCTTAGGAACAAAGTATTGAAAAATACTGTTTAGAGACATAATTGTATATTTTTTACGATAAACTGATTAAGGTAAGAAAGGCAAAACGAATGTTTTTGCCTTTCTTGAAGTTACAACAATATGTAAGAAACAGGTAATGCAACTTAGCTATACTTTCTATTAGACCTATTTTCTCTATTCCCTCCACCATAAGAAGAACCTCCACCTTTATAACCTCCGCCACTGGTTGTTCTATTTCTTCCGCCACCATTTCCCCCGCCATAAGAAGAACCTCCTCTATAATTTCCGCCACCACTTCTTCCTCCAGATTCCTCTTTTCTTTCTCCTGCAACCTCTAAACGAACGCTCCTTCCTTGAAATTCAGCCGTTTTAAACCCTTCAATAACCTGATCCGTTTTATCTTTCTCCACTTCAAAAAATGAATAAACACCTTTAATATCTATTTTACCTACAGATTTTCCATTAACCTTAGCAATATTACAAACAAACGACAACAAATCACCCCTTGTCAAATCATCGACAGAACCAACATTAACAAAAAAGCGTGTAAAATCGCTTTTATAACCTGTACGTGCAAATCTGTCTCCTGTTCTAGCTTCACCAATAGGAGCACGCTCATCCGCTGAAGCATTCAAATCGCGAGCATTTTCATAGTATTCCAAAAATCTATTAAACTCTAACGCAGTAAAACGCTTAATAATATCTTCTTTACTCAAATCCGTAAATTCATTCAATATTCGCCCCATATATGGTTCAATTTGAGATTCATTTACCGCAACGTTATGAACCTTATGAACCAACGCAAACAATTGTTTTTCACACACATCAAACCCATTAGGAACATCCACCTTCACAAATTTTTTGCCAATTACTTTTTCTATTTGTCTAATCTTATATGTCTCTTTAGAATTGATAATTGAAATTGAAGTTCCACTTTTTCCTGCACGAGCAGTTCTACCACTTCGATGTGTATAATTCTCAATATCATCTGGCAAGGAATAATTAATAACATGCGTTACATTATCTACATCAATGCCCCTCGCTGCAACATCTGTAGCAATTAATAACTGTAAACTACGATCCCGAAACGATTTCATTACCTTATCTCGTTGACCTTGAGAAAGATCACCATGCAAAGCATCTGCACTATAACCATCTTTAATTAACAATTCAGCAACCTCTTGTGTTTCTAATTTGGTTCTCGAAAAAATAATTCCAAATATTTCTGGATTAAAATCTACAATGCGTTTCAACGCAGCGTAACGGTCTCTTGCCTTAACTATATAATATTCATGCTCTATATTAACATTTCCAGTATTTTGCTTACCCATAGTAAGTTCAAAAGGATCAGTCATATATTTTTGAGCAATACGACGAACCTCTTGAGGCATAGTAGCCGAAAATAACCAAGTTTTTTTATCATCAGGAGTAGTAGCTAAAATATCGTTGATATCGTCCTGAAAACCCATATTCAACATTTCATCGGCCTCGTCAAGTACCAAATATCTAACATTAGAAAAATCGATAGCTTTTCTACCAATAATATCTAACATACGACCTGGCGTAGCAACCACAATTTGCACTCCCCTTTTAATATCTCGTAGCTGGTTTACAATACTAGAACCCCCATAAACGGCAACTACGTTAACGTTACTTTTATATTTAGAGAAATTTTTAATATCGTTCGTAATTTGCAAACAAAGTTCACGAGTAGGACAAAGTATAAGTGCTTGAGGATTATTGTTTTTAAAATCAATAAGTTGCAACAATGGCAGCCCAAATGCCGCTGTTTTTCCTGTCCCTGTTTGTGCTAACCCGACAAAATCGGTACCTCCTGATAGTAATACAGGTATAGCTTGTTCTTGGATAGGGGTAGGACTTGTAAAACCTAAATCACTAATGGCGTTAACAATTTCTTCACCTATTCCTAACTGACTGAATGGATTCATTTTTTATGATTTGATATAAATTATAAGATTAAAATCGTAAATCGAATTTAATTAAAAGACTATCAACGACTTTTGATAAATGCTTGCAAAGGTATGGCTTTTTAATCAGATAAAAAAACACGACGACATAACCTCCTAGAAAAGTATTGGTTAGGCTTGAATTATGAGAAAAGATACAACGTGAGAGATACCATAGGCTATCGTTCAAAGAAACGAACAATAGTCTCAAAAACTACTTACCATTAGGCTTACGTAATACATTAATTTTGAAACCTACACCTACTTCAATTGCTCCTCCAAAATATTGAGAAATAACCCCAAAATTAGTTGAATAACTCAACATAAGATTCCAAAAAGATTCACTAAAATAATGCATTCCTCCACTCAATGCCTTATTGGCTACATTATAAACAGAAAAAAAACTTATCGTTTTTGCAAAACAATATTCTGCTCCAAAATTTAATTGATTTTGATACCCACGATAAATCATAAAATTAGCCAATGGCGTAACCGTATTATCTTCATCAATAGTTAGCGCATAAGCAATATTGGTAGTCAAAAATGGCCTATTTAAAATAGATCCAGTATTTTGAAAACTACTTTTCTTCAGTGAAGGTATTGCAAAACCTATCTCCAAACCATCTCCCTCGTATACTGCACCAAAGCCTCCTTCAATTTCTAAAGGCTCATCTCTGTAACCTTGTAAAGCAGGGTCAGAACGCGAAGCATCGTCCAAATTACTTAATTGTAATTTTTGAACAAAAGTTCCCACGTTAACCCCAAAAGCCAAAATACGATTGGTCGTTAATTGCAAACGATAACTATATCCTAAACTTGTCCTAAAACGTCCCAAATAACCCGATGCATCATACATCAAGATTACACCAGCACCCATCTTTGGCATAAAAGACATATCGGCAGCAACTCCAACCAAACTGGGTCTCCCATCATAATTAATTTGAGAAGTTCTATAACCAATCCAAGTATTTAAATCTTTCTTCGCTCCAGCATACGCAGGATTCAATAAATACTTATCTTGATAAAATTGTGCGAGCAGACTGTTATAACTCTGTGCCATTATTTTCTGTTGGGGCAGTAAAACAAGAAAATAAAATATAACAAAAATAAAATTCTTCAATACGTTGTTATTAATAATCATGCCAAGCAATATGTCGTTAAACTCAATCTGACGATTTCATACAAACA
>CANJWF010000074.1 GCA_947478315.1 Sphingobacteriaceae bacterium
AGAATTGATTCAAATACAAACTCGTATGGAACAAATTGCACGGGGCGACAGGTTACCGCCGGATAAACACCGAGATATTACTCCCAAAAAAGACACTTTCAGAGAGTACGAAATTAAAACTAAACATTTGAGAGTTTATACCTTTCATGATAGTGAAAATGGTCGTATAATAATACTTGGGGGTACTAAAAACTCCCAAAAACGAGATATACCAAAATTTCGTGAGATGAAAAAGTTATACTTAAAAAATAAAACGTTATGCTGACTATCGATGAATTACACAAACAACCTGAATATTGGACTGATATCATTCAAAATGAGATTTATAGACAAGTGGTTGATTACATGGAAGAACATGACTTAAATCAAAACGAACTTGCAAACCAACTCGGAGTTTCAAAAGGTTATGTTTCACAAATTTTGAAAGGAGATTGTAATTTTTCAATTAAAAAATTGGTTGAACTCTTTTTGATGATAGACAGAAAGCCTATTATAAGTGCCATACCATCTCATAAACTGATAGCCGAAAACTATGTTATTGATGCATTCAATATGACTGTAAATGTGACATTGAATACGGAATTAAAACACGATTTTTCTATCGCATCGAATGACCATGGCAATGTAGCTATTTGGGAAGATATGAACATTGCTGCTTGAGATATATGGAAGAGCCAATCAATATTTCTATAAAAAAAATCAAAGATGTAGAATTTAGCATCAATACTACATCTTATTCTAGCGAAGGTTTCAGTAATAATTTCAATGTTAAAACACAATTTAATACGGAAAAATCTGAATTTGAAATTCGTATAACTTATGACATACTAGATATTCTAGATAAAAAACAATTGGCTCACATTATCGTATCCAATATTTTTGAAATCAAGAATATAGTTGCGAACAAGATTCCAAATCAAGTTTTAATAACAATGCTAAGTTTATCCATTTCCCATACAAGAGCACTATTAGCAAAAAATACATCTGGAACAACATTAGAGCATTTATATATCCCAATAATCAATCCCACTAAACTAGCAACGGACGTGTTTGACTTACATCTTTCAAAGTAAATACATTGCACAATAATAGCGGATACTCTTTTTTAAAATTCATGCAATTATTCGACGTTTACCCAATTTTCGACATAGAGCCCGTAAAGGGTACAGGTTGTTATTTATGGGACCAACAGGGTACTCAATATTTAGATTTATATGGCGGTCATGCTGTCATCTCAATCGGACACTCACATCCTCATTATATTCATCGCATCAGCGAACAATTAAACAAAATTGGATTCTATTCTAATTCGGTTCAAATAACCATTCAACAAGAACTTGCAAAAAAATTAGGAGAACTGTCTAATAAATCGGAATACCAGCTTTTTTTATGTAATTCTGGAGCAGAAGCAAATGAAAATGCTTTAAAATTAGCTTCATTTCATAATCAGAAGAAAAAAATTATTGCCTTTCAGGGCTCGTTTCACGGACGAACCTCATTAGCCGTAGCAGCAACCGACAATAAAAAACTCATTGCTCCCGTAAACGAAACCGAAAATGTTATTTTTCTGCCTTTCAACAACATAGAAACCCTACAAGAGACTTTTCATCAACACGAAATTTCGTCAGTTATTATCGAAGGCGTGCAAGGTGTTGGGGGCATACAAATTGCCGATGCCGATTTTTTACGTGCTATACGCGAATGCTGTAATCAACACAACGCAGTATTTATTGCAGATTCAGTACAATGTGGATATGGACGAACTGGCACTTTCTTTTCACACGATCAAGCCAACGTTCAAGCCGACATCTACACCTTAGCAAAGGGCATGGGCAACGGATTTCCTGTAGCAGGCATTATGATTGCACCACATATAAAACCACAACAAGGCATTTTAGGAACTACCTTTGGAGGCAACCATTTAGCCTGTGCCGCTGCCATGGCAGTATTAGAAGTAATGGAGCAAAATAACTTAGTAGCCAATGCCCACACCATGGGCGAATATCTAATGCAACAAATCCGAAACATTCAGCACCCAGCGATAAAGGAAGTAAGAGGCAAAGGACTGATGGTAGGCGTAGAACTAGAACAAGGCGACGAAATTCGCAAACGTCTGTTATTCGAACATCACGTTTTCACAGGTTCAGCCAACAATAAAAATGTAATTCGCCTACTACCTGCACTTAACATTACCCACAACGAGATAAACCAATTCTTAGAGGCATTTCGTGCCTGTTTAGCCGTACAATACGCATGAACCTATTTTTTTCCGTCAACAATGTAGTAAACCCTACAGCTTTAGCACAAGAAGCTATCGACCTCAAAAAACAACCTTTTGCTCACGAACAATTAGGTAAGCACAAAACCTTAGGACTCATTTTTCTAAATCCAAGTTTACGCACTCGCCTAAGCACCCAAAAAGCAGCACTCAATTTAGGTATGAACGTGATGGTAATGAATTTAGACAAAGAAGGTTGGGCATTAGAAATGCGAGACAACGTAGTCATGAACGGCACCACGGTAGAGCATATTAAAGAAGCAGCAGCAGTAATGGGCCAATACTGCGATATTTTAGGTATCCGCTCATTCCCTTCCCTACAAGACCGAACCTCCGATTACAACGAAGAAGTCTTCAATAAATTTATCACCTACTGCGGCAAACCCGTTGTAAGTTTAGAATCAGCCACCTTACATCCTTTGCAAAGTTTAGCTGATTTAATTACCATAACCGAGTTACACAATAGCGCTAAAAAACCCAAAGTAGTGCTAACTTGGGCGCCACATATTAAACCACTACCGCAAGCCGTTGCCAACTCTTTTTCAGAATGGATGTGCGCCGCAGAAGTAGATTTTGTCATTACGCATCCGAAAGGATATGAACTACACGAAGCCTATACAAAAGGTGCCACCATTACCCACCATCAAGAACAAGCGTTGGAACAAGCCGATTTTATTTATGTAAAAAATTGGTCGTCGTACCACGACTACGGAAAAGTGATAGGGGATTATCCCGAGTGGATGCTTTCTTTAGAACGATTAAAGAACACCAATAACGCAAAAATCATGCATTGCCTACCCGTTCGCAGAGGTCTAGAACTCGGACACGATGTGTTAGACAGCGACCGTTCTTTAGTGCTCAAACAAGCCGAAAACAGAATATACGCCGCACAAATTGTATTGAAAAAAATATTGGAAACACAATCCTAAAATTATTTATATACCCCCAAACACAAGCCCTTATTTTCGACCCAATACGCTTACCCTAAAACATGGAAAAAATTCACGTCATCAAAATTGGAGGCAATGTAATAGACCACCCCGAAAAATTACGTAGCTTCTTAGCCGATTTTTCGCATCTAAAAGGAATGAAAATTTTAGTGCACGGAGGAGGGAAAATTGCAACTGAAATGAGCAAAACACTCGGCATCGTCCCTCAAATGGTAGATGGCAGACGCATTACCGACGATGAAACACTCAAAGTAGTTACCATGATTTATGCAGGACTCATCAACAAAAACATCGTGGCGCAACTACAAACCTTACATTGCAATGCCATCGGACTTTGCGGTGCTGATGGTAATTTAATTCCCGCTCAAAAACGGATTAAAGGCGATATCGACTATGGCTGGGTGGGCGACCCAATAGAAATAAAAGAACCTCATCCGCTTTTAACCGCCTTGCTAAAAGAAAATACAGTACCCGTATTTCCTGCTATTACCCACGACCAACAAGGACATTTACTCAACACCAATGCCGACACCATCGCCGCTACCTTAGCCATTCGCTTAGCAAGTTCTTTTGAAACACACCTCGTTTACTGTTTCGAAAAAAAAGGTGTTTTAAAAGATGTAAACGACGAAAATTCTGTAATCCATTTTATCGACCCCCATCATTTCCAACAACTTAAGCAAGAGCATATTATTTTTGAGGGCATGATTCCTAAATTAGAAAATGCCTTTGATGCCATTCATAAAGGAGTTAAAACCGTACGCATCGGTTTAGCAGACGACCTGTTACAACTCAATCAAGGAGAAAATTTCGGAACCTGCCTAAAACCCCTCGCATGATGAACTTTTTTAACATCAAAACCACTTGGTCTAATGCCGAATTAATACCTCTTAAACTTTGCATAGCAAGTGCTTATGTAATCTTAGGTACTTATTTTCATGATTTTTTTAAAGATTACTATACCCCTATTCTCCTACTTTTCGCCATTACGGTTAGTTGGTCAGTCTATCAATGGTTTCAAAAGATGAAATCCACATGAGCGAGCTCTCTCCAACCGACGATGACACTGAAGGGTCAAGATGTCCTTATGAAAAGAGAAACACAACTAAACACATCGAAAAGGCAAAACGAAATACGACACTACCAACTTTAATGACCATTCGATGTCGCCTTGTGTGTTAGAATAGCTTTTTTATGACCAGTTAATTATTTTCAGATGAAAATCATTTTGCTAACACTATTACTCAATTTCACCATGCTTCATTCATCCGTATATCAGTTTACTTTCAACAGCATTGATGGGGAAGCTATTTCGTTAGCTCGTTTCAAAGGAAAGAAGATATTGATTGTAAATACAGCATCTAAATGTGGTTACACACCACAATACGAAGAACTAGAAAAATTACATCAATTGTATAAAAACAAATTGGTAATTATCGGATTCCCTGCCAACAACTTCTTGTGGCAAGAACCAGGAAACAACCAACAAATTAAAGAATTTTGTACGCGCAAATATGGCGTGTCTTTTATTCTTTCAGAAAAAATAGACGTAAAAGGTGCTAAAATTCACCCCTTATTCAAATGGTTAATTGAGCAAGATAATCCCGATTTTAAGGATAGCATCAAATGGAATTTCGAGAAATTTTTACTCGATGAAAATGGCAAACTCATCCATCGATATCGGTCAAAAGTAAGCCCACTTTCTCCATTAATTGTTGAGCAGCTATAATAATTTTAGCCAAACAATTTTTGCATCACATCTTCGACTTTAGCAACAGGCACTATCTCTACATTCAGTTTTGAAGTATCAATAGGCTTCATATTATATTTTGAAACAAATATTTGTTCAAAACCCAACTTTTCAGCCTCTGCAATGCGTTGTTCGATTCGGTTGACGGCTCTAATTTCTCCTGACAAACCTACCTCGCCAGCAAAACAGATTTTATGAGCCAAAGGAATGTCTTCAGAAGAAGAAATAAGTGCCGCTATTACGCCCAAATCAATGGCAGGGTCCTCTACCCGCAAACCACCTGCAATATTCAAAAAAACATCTTTTATACCTATTCTAAAACCACAACGTTTTTCTAATACAGCTAATAACATATTCATTCTACGCGTATCGAAACCTGTTGCCGAACGTTGAGGCGTACCATAAACAGATGGCGTTACCAAGGCTTGTGCCTCAATTAACATAGGTCTAACACCTTCCAACATAACAGAAACCGCCGTACCACTTAATAATTCTTCCCGTTGCGACAGCAATATTTCGGAGGGATTAGATACCCCTCGTAATCCATTTCCTTGCATTTCATAAATGCCTAATTCATGCGCAGCCCCAAAACGATTTTTAATAGTTCTCAAAATTCGGTAAACATGATGCCTATCACCTTCAAATTGTAAAACCGTATCTACCATGTGTTCCAACACCTTAGGACCTGCAATAGCTCCATCTTTCGTAATATGCCCAATTAATATGACAGGAATAGCACTTTCTTTAGCAAAACGAAGCAACTCGGCAGTACATTCGCGAACTTGAGAAACACTGCCTGGCGAAGAATCGACCTGAGCAGTATATAAGGTTTGAATAGAATCAACGATGAGTAATTGAGGCTGTAGCAACTCTATCTGTTTAAAAATATGTTGCGTAGAGGTTTCTGCTAAAATAAAACATTCGGATGGTGGGTTTTTCATCATTCTATCGGCACGCATTTTCACTTGTTGCACACTTTCTTCGCCCGATACATACAAAACTCTAACGCCCCCCATCTGTAAGGCTAACTGCAACAAAAGTGTCGATTTACCAATGCCGGGCTCCCCTCCTATTAAAACTAAAGAACCATCTACAATACCTCCCCCCAACACGCGATTAAATTCTTCATCTGGCGTTTTAAGCCGATTTTCTGCTTGCCCAACAATGTCTTGCAACACATACGGTTTGTTCGTACGCGAGTTAGACGAAGGTTTCCAATCGGCAACCGCAGTGGGTGTTTTATGTACGACTTCTTCAACAAACGTATTCCATTGTTCACA
>CANJWF010000075.1 GCA_947478315.1 Sphingobacteriaceae bacterium
TAATTTTGAATTGATTTTCGAAATTAAATTGGGCTTGAGAATTATAGTTAAAAGTAATATGGAGTTTATTGCCAACCTTTCCTATCAAACTAACTTGAAACTTAGGCTCAAAATCAAAAATAGTTTGAGTACGCAACGTTTCATTAAGTAATGGATTATCATTGCGATTAATTTTACCTGCAAAGGTTAAATCTCCAGAACCTACGGGTTTAATGTCAATAACAGAACCACCAAAAATGGTCTCAAATGCTTTATTATTTACTTTAACGGATGCTGACCAATTTCTATCCGCATCTCCCGTATCAGGTAACTGATGATTAACTAACGTTTTCCAATAATTTCGATTTAACTCTTTCTGATTAATACGCTGGTACGCTTTTAAATTCGCATTAAAAGGTATGCGAATAGGAGATAAATTCCCTACTCTTTCAGAGATTTGATAACGTTTATTTTGATAATCATACAACAAAACCCGACTGTAACGATTGGGTTGAGACATAAACAGCCCGTTAGATAAAGGCTGCCATGAAGGTGTAATTCTATAATCTTTAAACGGATAAACCAATGACAACGAATCTGTTGAAGAAGAAATTCCTAGCCCTTTTTTAAAACGGCTTGAAATACGTTGTGCTATGGAATTTTGGGCTAAAAGAATAACAAAACCACACAGTAAAAATCGAAAAAGATATAACTGTTGTACTAATTTCAATGCTTTTTAACTGTTTTTGAAGTAAACGTCTAATCGATAGTTAACAGCTTAAAGATTTTTTAAACTCAATTTTATTAACTCTTCTACAGATAAAAGTTTGTTATTCTCTTTTAAAATTTTTTGCAACACTTTTTCTGCCTGATTTTTAACAAATCCCAACATCACCAATGCTGATAAAGCTTCCTCCTGAACAGTATTGATTGAAGATTCACCACTAGAAAAAGTAGTATCTTCTTTTTTCAATTTATCTTGTAATTCTAAGATAAGCCTTTGTGCAGATTTTGCCCCAATACCCTTGATTCGTTGAATGGTTGTGGCATCGCCATTTACAATTGCTTGTTGAATTTCTTCTGGAGTTAAAGAAGACAGCATCATACGAGCCGTATTGGCTCCAATACCCGATACCGATATTAAATGCAAAAACAATTTGCGCTCCGCTTCATCTATAAAACCATACAACAAATGAGCATCTTCCCTAACATATAGCCAAGTAAACAACTTACAATGCTCATGATGGGTTAACTTACCATAGGTATGTAAAGAAATATGAATTAAATATCCCACCCCTGCCGTTTCAATAACTACGTAGGTAGGATTTTTATGGGTCAACTTGCCGTCTATATACGCATACATAAATTATCGACTATGAGAATTTAATGATTCCCTAATTTTTCATCTGTTAATTATTCATTAGTGTTTGTTTCTCAATGGTATTCATGCGTGCTTCGCAGGTTGTTTTTTTAATGGTGATGAAGAACCTATAACAACATCTTCTTCCTGCTTTCTGAGCGTATTGCTCAGGGGGTGTTTCATTGTTCCTTCATCAAAATACTACCACAGGTTATGTATACAAATCAGCCATATATATCTAAATTATTTTAGATGCATATGACTGATTAATTGTATTAAAAAATTGATAACCGAACTAATTCCAACAGATACGGCTTGAATATGGTTCAATAAATTACTGACTTACTAATTGTTGTTTTTTAACCGTGTTAGCCGACGTTTGAGAAAACTCTTGCTCTTCTTTACTTTGCGCATCTACAACAGCAATGGTAACCATATTAATAATTTCACGAACGTCACTCCCTAATTGCAGTACGTGTACGGGTTTATTTAATCCCAACAAAATAGGACCCACGGCTTCTGCTTGTCCCAATTCTTGTAGCAACTTATACCCTATATTACCTGATTCTAAATCTGGGAATATTAAAGTATTGGCTGGTTCGTTGGCCAATTTTGAAAAAGGGAAATTTTCTTTTAATAAAACGGAATTAAGTGCAACATTAGCTTGCATGTCTCCATCTACTAATATCTCTGGATATTGTTCGTGTAAAATTTTTACCGATTCTCTCACTTTTTCGGGAATAGCTCCTTCATTTGAACCAAAGTTTGAGTAAGAAAGCATCGCAATGCGGGGTTTTATATTAAACTGCCGAACAGAACGATCGATGAGTGTGGTAATATCGACCAAATCTTGCACCGATGGACTAATATTAACTGTAGTATCCCCAAAAAATATAGGTCCACGTTTGGTTAGCATCAAATACATACCAGCAACTCGTTTGACTTTTGGGTCAGTACCAATAACTTGTAAAGCAGGTCGTAAGGTGTTAGAGTAATTTCTCGTTAAACCAGATATCAATGCGTCTGCCTCACCAAACTGCACCATGGATGCTCCGTAATAATTTCTGTCTCGCATCAACTTTTGAGCTTCAAACAAGGTGATTCCTCTACGTTGACGCTTTTTATAAAGATGCTCGGCGAATTGCTTGATTTTATCAGGATTTTCTAATGGGTCTATGATGGTAATACCCTCTAAATCCAACTCATGTTCAGCAATAATCTGATTAATTTTTTCTTTGTTACCTAATAAAACAGGAATAGCAATACCTTCTTCTCTCACAACTTGTGCTGCTCGCAATATTTTATAATGGTCTGCCTCAGCAAATACAACTCTTTTTGGATTCGATTTCGCCTTAATAGCTAGTGAACGCATGAGCGCATCATCTTGTCCTAAACGATGCCTTAATTCTTCTTCATACGCCTCCCAATCAGTAATTTGGGTTCTTGCTACGCCAGATTCTATTGCTGCTTTAGCTACCGCCATAGATACCGTAGTAATTAAGCGATTATCTACAGGCTTAGGAATAATATAATCTCTGCCGAATTTAAGATTTTTGGTATTGTATGCCAAATTAACTGCTTCAGGAACAGGCTTTTGAGCTAACTCTGCAATAGCTCGCACAGCAGCTATTTTCATAGCTTCATTAATTGCGGTAGCTCTCACATCCAGTGCGCCTCTAAAAATGTAAGGAAACCCTAACACATTATTTACTTGATTGGGATAATCGGACCTACCAGTAGCCATAATAATATCCTTACGAGTTTTAATGGCAACTTCGTAGGCTATTTCTGGATCTGGATTTGCCATGGCAAATACAACAGGATTTTCAGCCATATTTACCAACATTTCGGGTGTAACACAATTACCCTTCGATAATCCGATGAACACATCAGCGCCTTTCATGGCATCATCTAGCGTGTTAATATCTCTCTTGGTAGCAAACTCAGCTTTAGTTGGATCTAATACTGCTCTATCTGCACGAATCACTCCTGAACTATCGCACATAACAATATTTTCGTTTTTAACACCTATTGCCACATATAATCTTGAACAAGAAATAGCTGCTGCTCCTGCTCCGTTAACTACCAATTGAATGGTATCTAGGGTTTTGTTCTGAATTTCACAGGCGTTAATCAAGGCTGCCGCAGAGATAATTGCAGTACCATGTTGATCGTCGTGCATAACAGGAATTTTCATTTCCTCTTTTAACCGTCGCTCTATTTCAAAACATTCGGGAGCTTTAATATCCTCTAAATTAACCCCTCCAAAAGTTGGTTCTAATGCTTTAACAATACGAACAAATTCATCAGGGTCTTTAGTATTTAATTCTAAATCAAATACATCTATATCTGCAAAAATTTTAAATAAAATCCCCTTCCCCTCCATAACGGGCTTACTAGCCTCTGGACCTATATCGCCCAAACCCAACACAGCTGTGCCATTACTAATAACAGCTACTAAATTTCCTTTGGTGGTATATTTGTATACATCTTCTGTATTATCAGCAATTCTCAAACAAGGTTCCGCTACACCTGGCGAATAAGCAAGTGATAAATCTCGCTGCGAATTGGTTGGTTTAGTAGATATCACCTGTATTTTACCTGGACGTCCTAATGCGTGATAATCTAGCGCATCTTGCTTCTTATTTTTCTTACTCATTTTTTATTATTTTATATACTCTATTTACTGTAGATAAATCATCCTACATACAAACAACTGAGGTGCGAAATTTAACATTAATTAACAACTAAGCAACAATGTATTTTTAAATTTCAGTTACTTATAATTCTTCTTCGCGCTCAATCATTAACACAGCGTGTTGTGGCACAACACAATATTTGTCATTTTCGTAAACAACTTCAGTTGCAGAATCTTGAAGAAAAATAGCCATATCTCCTTCTTGTGCTTGCAATGAAACATATTTCACCTTGTCCTCATTACTTTTCCAACTATCTTCATCTTCTACGGGGATAGGTATAGGATAACCTGGTCCAACTTTGACGACATAACCTTGTTGAACTTTTTCTTTCTCTTTTACTCCAGGCGGAAGCAATAAGCCACTATTCGTTCGTTCTTCTGGTTTGATAGGCTTAATGAGTATCCTATCTCCTATCATTATTAATTTTTTAAACTTATTGTCTGAAGTTAATTGCATCACTAATGGCTAAATGGTTGTAAGGGGAGACAAATATCGTAAATGCAGCGTAATTATATGCAATTATTACACAACACATAAAAATCGTAATGAAAATAAACAATACTTAATCTTATAAATATTAAGCAATTACATATTTAATAGTGGATTATAGGAACCCCTAATAGCGTAAAATTAAACCTATCAAAATCTTTTATATATGCTATTTTAAACACAAAACATGTTGAAGAGCATTGATAAATTAATTATTAATCGTAATATTGCGATATTAAAATAATGATATGGGCATTTCAAAAACAACATTTTTTAACGATACACAAAATCACTTAGCTACACTTTGCAAAGCACTAGGACATCCAGCACGAATAGCTATCATACAATATTTACTAAGTGTGGAGAATTGTATTTGTGGAGATATTGTGAATGAATTACCCTTGGCTCAACCTACCATTTCACAACATTTAAAAGAGCTCAAAAACGCAAATTTAATTAAAGGCAATATAGAGGGAAATGCCATTTGTTATTGTATAAACGAGCAAACAATTCAGTATTTAGCTGAATATTTCAATCATACATCTCAATTACTGGCTAAAAAGAAAGCGACTTGCTGTTAAATTAAAAAACATTTAAATCACACATAATAATGAAGTTAACAGAATTTAAAAATCATCTGCAAACAGCTCAATCGCTTTATTTTGAATTACCCAATGGCAATCAAATTCCACTACATTTTCATATTACTGAAATTGGAATGGTAACCAAACATTTCATCGATTGTGGAGGATGTATGCGTACTGAAAAATATGTCAATTTTCAGATTTGGGTGGCAGGCGATGTGGAACACAGGCTACATCCGCTGAAACTACTGAACATTATCTCCTTTGCTGATAAAATTTTAGATGATGAAGATTTAGATATTGAGATAGAATATGAAACTGAAACAATTGGAAAATATGGACTTGATTTCATAAATGGCAAATTCTTACTTATCGGCAAACAAGCCAATTGTTTGGCTCAAGACCATTGTGGTATTCCTCCCAATAAAATGAAATTAAATTTATCGACCATAGAACAAACCAATACTTGTTGTTCAACCAATGGAAACTGCTGTTAATATTCGTCAATCCTTTAAACCATGTTAAAGAAAAAAATTTTAATACTCTGCACAGGCAATAGTTGTCGAAGTCAAATAGCAGAAGGTTTTATCCGCAAATTCGTAAACAACCATGCCGAAGTTTATAGTGCCGGTATAGAAACACATGGCGTAAATGCCAACGCCATCAACATTATGCAAGAAATTGGTATTAATATTTCTGCTCATACCTCAAATCATGTGGATGAATATGCTAATATTGAGTTCGATTATGTAATCACAGTTTGTGACAATGCGAAAGAAAGTTGCCCCATATTCCCTTCCAAAGCCATCAAAATCCATCAAAATTTTCCAGACCCAGCAAAGGTTACTGGAACAAACGAAGAAATAAAAAATGCTTTTAGGCATACAAGAGAACTTATTGAAATATTCAGTCTCGATTTTGCAAAAAAATATTTTTCATCAAACTAAAGACTGTTTAGAGACTGTTTAAATTTTCCTTAAAAGTTTTTATAAGAAACCAAAAAGCTTTAGTTCGCCAACGCTCATGTCTCTACTTTTTTTCTCCGCAAAAAAAAGTAGCAAAAAA
>CANJWF010000076.1 GCA_947478315.1 Sphingobacteriaceae bacterium
ATATTACAAAGTATCAATGTCATCAATAGACGTCCCGTATTTATCGCGAACTCTATACTAGGCACAAAAAACCTACTTATTGACTTGTTTAACATACTGCTCTATCGCCATAATCATAGAAGGTAAATCAGGTGCTGGCGCTTTAATATCCAAAATGAAGTTAGCATCTGCAACAGCTTTATGCGTGGTATTACCGAATGCGGCAATACGTGTTTTATTTTGTTTAAAATTGGGGAAATTTTTAAAAAGTGATTGAATACTAGACGGACTAAAAAACACTAACACATCGTAAAAAACATTTGCCAAATCCGATAAATCACTACAAACCGTTCTAAATAACACTACAGGAGTAAAATCATAGCCATTTTCTAAAAGAAATTTTTGAGTTTCTTCTCCCGCAACATCCGAACAAGGATATAAAAATTTGTCTCCAGCGTGTTTTTTGAGAATTTCAGCCAAATCTGTCGCAGTCTGTTTACCGAAAAATATCTTTCTTTTACGATACTGAATATACTTTTGAAGATATAACGCAATCGTTTCCGATAAACAAAAACACTTGAGTTCTATTGGAACTTCGTATTTCATTTCTTCGCATATCCTAAAGAAATGATCTACGGCATTGCGACTAGTAAAAATAACTGCCGTATAATCCGATAAATTTATGCGCTCTTTTCGAAAATCTTTTACCGCAACACCCTCAACATGAATAAATGGTCTAAAATCTATTTTGAGATTATATTTTTTCGCCAAATCATAGTAGGGGGACTTTTCGGTTTCGGGCTTAGGCAGTGTAACTAAAATACTTTTTACCTTAATCTTTCTTTCTTCTAAATCTATCACAGTTGACATAAAACACTACCTTTCTTTATCGTTGATGTATATAAATACGTTCGTAAACGTGTACTTAGCCCGCTATGTTAAACTAAACCCTGCTATTCAACTAATAAAAATTATAGATTTTGATGTTTAAAGTAGCTACAACTACTTCCAAAATTTCATTATTAGCAATAACCACGGGCACAATTCCAGCGCGCAAAAATAAACAATAAGATAGACTTTAGGAAGTGTATTAACAGTTGACTCGGAGAGTATTTTAATGCCAATTCTACTAAATTGGTAAACAACCGCGATAAGCATCAAAATAGTCCCTAAAATCACCAAATAAGAGTGAACATTATTCGGAGACAGGATAAATATAAACACCCAAAATAGGGAAAACCACGATAAGTTAATCAATAAGAGATATAAAGTAGATATGTAAATACGCAATATTTTCTTGGTATTTTGAAAGATGAATCCACATATTTTCAATATCCACACTTTTAATGTAAACATTATAAGAATTAAGAAAGAGAGCAACATAAATAATTGCGCACCTTGTAATCCTATAATTACATCAAAAGATAGATGAACGACCGCGAGGTAGGTCAAAAATCCCATGGAGAAGCAAGAAAGAATGTATTGAAGAAAAAAAGCAGCTGATTGAAAAATTAAATCTTCGTAACAAATTTGATTGAAAAAAACACGGTCATTAAAAAATCCATTTGATAACAAACGTGTAGTTTTATGAAAGACTAGATTGACGAATGTATTCAAAAAAGCAAGTGCTATAATCACAAAAATTACCCAACCGTCATTAATTTTCCTTACCCTGCCTTCTTCTATATTTGTTTTTTTTGAATGAGGCGAGAAACAAAACAGAAAAGTTTTTATATAATCTTTAACCACATATTTATGAAGCAAATTATCCACAAATTGATTATGGTATTCTTTTCGTTCTTTAGCGACAAAACGCCATGTTAAAGAATCGGCAATTTTTTGTTGTCTAACTTTTTGCAAAGAGTCGAGCTTGTGAGCTAGTTGACGATTAAATAGGCTATCTGACACTACGTTAACTTGTGCCGTTGCAACGCGACTATTCACAAACAAAAAAACAATGAAAACAGCTAAATACAAACCCCGTTTCAAAAAACGTTCCGAAAAAATTAAATGAACTAAAATGCCTTTGAGCGAGTTTTCTCCAATCGACGATGGAGAGATTAGACATTTCACTCGACCATTAAAACTTGCGGAGTCATGCATGAGTACCTTTGAAGAACACAAACGAATAATCAACCTACGAAGCACGCATGAACACCCTTTAGAAACAAACGCTAATGAATAATTATATTTTAATGAAATCGCCATGCAGAGTCTCGACACAAAAGAGCATAAAACCTGCGAAGCACGCATGAACACCATTGAGAATAAAACTACTACTGAATAAAAAGTTGGCGATTCCATCTGTCCATTAAAGAACAACTTGCGAAGCCCCTGCATAAGTGCCATCAAAAAACAAATACCATACGAATAATTATTTTCAGATGAAATGAAACTATGCTGTGTTACCGTGTTAGTCATGGAAGATAACTCGATTAATTACCTAATTCTTTTAGGGCTAAGTAGGTCATTAATCCTGAACTTATTTTTAGCGCATCCTCATCTATATTAAAAGTAGGGGTATGTACAGGAGAAGTAATTCCTAATGCTTCATTACGAGTACCTAACCTGTAAAAACAAGCATCCGCTACTTGAGAATAATAAGCAAAATCTTCTCCGGCAAGCCACATATCTAAATCAACTACATTTTCGACACCTAAAAATTCCTCGGCATAAGCCCTTGCACGTTGCGTAAGTAGAGGTTCGTTAACTAGAAATGGGTATCCACGTACAATATTAAATTCACAAACACCTCCCATACTATCTGCTATTCCTTCTGCCATCTTTTTCATTTTTTCATGTGCAATGGCACGCCAATCTTCATCAAATGTGCGAAAGGTACCTTCCATAAGCACTTCATCGGGGATAACATTGGTGGCACCATTAGCAATAACTTTACCTAAAGACAAAACTGATGGTATTTTAGGATCAGCAACTCTACTCACAATTTGTTGCAATGCGATAATAATATGAGCAGCAATAACCACAGGATCTATATTTTGCTGAGGCTGTGCCCCATGTCCTCCTTTTCCTTTTACGGTTACATAAATTTCGTCTGTTGAGGCCATATACTTGCCCGAACGAAAACCCACCTTACCTACTTCAATAAGCGGCATAACATGCTGTCCAAAAATAGCGGATGGTTTAGGGTTGTCTAACACTCCATCTTTAATCATCAAACTTGCCCCCCCTGGTAAACGCTCTTCTGCAGGTTGAAAAATAAGTTTAATAGTGCCCGAAAATACCGACTTTAATTGATTTAAGATTTTAGTAGTTCCTAGCAAAGAAGCCGTGTGAACATCATGACCACAAGCATGCATAACCCCTTTATTAACAGATTTGTAAGCTATATCATTCGCTTCGTGAATAGGTAGGGCATCCATATCGGCACGTAATGCTATTACTTTATCTGATGGTTTGTCACCTTTAATAATCGCTACAATACCCGTATCAGCCATTTTTTCAAAAGGTATATTCCAGGCATTTAACTGTGCCGCTACAAAAGCGGAAGTTTCATGTTCATGAAAAGATAGTTCGGGATGAGCGTGCAAGTGCCTCCTGAAAGCTAAAACTTCATCAAATACTTCTTTAGCTTGTTGTTTAATCTTTTGGTTCAACATCTGATTCTTCTTTAGGTAAATTAACCATTTCATTGAAGATAAATAAGGTCGGAAACTTTGGTCTAAGTTCCATTATTATTTTTTCTGCGTCTGACCGCATTAAAAAATCCCCTATTTTAACTTTATAATTAGGTTGCTTATAGGTAATGTAAGTGTTAATATCTGGATAAATTTCTTTAAATCTAGCCTGTTCATCATACGCCTTTCCTCTATTGGCTCCAGTATATATTTGAACACGGTATCCCATCAAACTTACAGTAGTTACATTTTTAGTTATTGTTTTTAGCGTATTACTATCGGATTTTTGTTGATGTAAATTTTGTTGTAATGCAATTAAAGAGTCTATCTCAGCGTCTTTTGTTTCTTGAACGTTACTTTTGTGTGTTTGTGCATAAACACAAATACTGCCTAAAACGAGCATAGATAACACAAATATTTTTCTGACAATCATTATCTCTTATTGATATTAAATAAATTTAGCTATTGGTATAGAATCTATATCATTATCAACGCTTCATAATGGAACTTACATAGCACCCTAAACCTGCCCATGACAGCTTTTATATTTTTTTCCACTACCGCATGGACAAGGGTCATTGCGCCCCACTTTAGGCTCTGCTTTAATAGGTTGTGGTTTTGTTTTTTCTTGACCATCCCCTTCCTCCTCATCGCCATAGAAATCGGGTTTTGAAAGATGTAACTGACTCATATCTGTCCGATGTGTCGATTTAGATTCTTGAATTTCGGCGGAATGATGAATAGGGATACTGCTTTTAGACAAAGTGCCTACTACTTCTCTATTAACTTGAGATAACAAGCTACTAAAAAGCCCAAATGCTTCAAATTTATAAACCAATAACGGATCTTTTTGTTCGTATACTGCATTTTGTACCGATTGTTTTAACTCGTCCATCTGCAACAAATGTTCTTTCCATGCATCATCTATGTGATTGAGGATAACTGCTTTTTCTATAGCTTTAATAAGTTCTTGACCTACATTATCTATCGTTTTTTGTAGTGGAACAGAAACAGTAAGCACATTAAACCCATCTGTAAATGGAACAAGTACATTTTCTAGTTGCTTACCTTTTTCTTTATAGAGATTGGTCAGAACGGGCAAAACTTCTTGTATCATGGTTTCTGACTTTCGATTATATAGTTGAGTTACCTCTTTAAATGTCTGATCAATAATAAATTCAATCTTCATACTCCTAAATGTTTCGACATTTAAAGTAGGCTGTATTCCAAATAAACGTAATATTTCTAAGCTAAAACCATCAAAATTATCCTCTATCTTATACTGCTTGGCAATTTCTTCTACTACATCAAATCGCATGTTATTCAAATCAATGTCTAATCGCTCTCCAAATAATGCATGACGACGTTTAGCATAAATAACCGTTCGTTGTGCGTTCATCACATCATCATACTCCAACAAACGCTTGCGAACACCAAAATTGTTTTCTTCTACTTTTTTCTGTGCGCGTTCGATAGATTTGGTAATCATGCTATGCTGAATGACTTCTCCGTCTTCTATTCCCATTTTAAGCATCAGATTGGATATTCTATCAGAGCCAAATAATCTCATCAAAGAATCTTCAAGGGAAACAAAAAATTGAGAACTTCCAGGATCTCCTTGTCGCCCAGAACGGCCTCTTAATTGTCTATCAACACGGCGTGAATCGTGACGTTCTGTGCCTATGATTGCCAATCCTCCCACATCTTTTACTCCTGCCCCTAATTTTATATCGGTACCACGACCTGCCATGTTGGTGGCAATGGTTACCGTACTTGCATTACCTGCATCTGCTATTATCTGAGCTTCTTTTTGGTGCATTTTAGCATTCAAAACGTTATGTTTAATCGAACGTAGTTTTAACATGCGACTCAACAATTCAGAAATTTCTACGGAAGTGGTACCAACCAAGACGGGGCGCCCCTCGGTTGTCAATTTTACAATTTCATCGGCAACTGCATTATATTTTTCTCGCATGGTTCTGTAAACCATATCTTCTTCATCTTTCCGTTGAACAGATCTGTTGGTAGGTATTTCAACAACATCTAACTTATAAATTTCCCAAAATTCACCTGCTTCAGTAACCGCAGTACCAGTCATCCCAGCCAATTTGTGGTACATACGAAAGTAGTTTTGGAGTGTAACAGTGGCATACGTTTGGGTAGCATCTTCAATTTTAACATTCTCTTTCGCTTCAATGGCTTGATGCAAACCATCCGAATAACGCCGCCCATCCATAATACGCCCCGTTTGCTCATCAACAATTTTTATCCTTCCTTCATCAATGATATATTCTACATCTAATTCAAACAGGGTATAGGCTTTCAATAATTGATTAATAGAATGAATTCGCTCTGACTTGATAGAAAAATCATTCATCAAGCTGTCTTTTCTAGTTACTTTTTCATCAGGTGCGATAGCCGAATGTTCAATTTGTGCTAGTTCTGAACCAACATCTGGCAATATAAAAAAATGAGGATCTTCTCCAGATTGTGTAATGAGTTCAATTCCTTTTTCAGTTAAATCAACGGAATTATGTTTTTCATCTATAACAAAATAAA
>CANJWF010000077.1 GCA_947478315.1 Sphingobacteriaceae bacterium
ATAACCAACGAAGTTTATCAGGTTCGTTCTCCATGGCCAAAAGTATTACAAGCATCCTAATAGGTATTGCACTCCAAGAGAACAAAATAAAATCTCTACAAGAACCCGTAGGAAACTACATACCCGAATTTAAAATAGGGAAAAAATCCGCCGTAAAAATTATCGATTTACTCACCATGAGCAGTGGTAGTAACTGGAACGAATCGTACATGAACCCATTCTCCATTACCACAGAAAGTTACTACGGTGATGACCTATATAATTGCGCAGTCAATGGCATCGACATTGTGAACACACCAGGCACTTTATTACGATATAAATCAGGCGATACACAACTATTAGGTTTAATCTTAGAGCAAGCCACCAAACAATCGCTAAGCCAATACGCATCAGAAAAATTATGGCAAGCAATAGGTGCAGAAACTACCGCATTATGGAGTACAGACAAAAAAAACGGTCACGAAAAAGCATTTTGTTGCTTCAACTCTAACGTGCGAGACTTTGCCCGTATAGGAAAACTAATGCTCAACAAAGGCCTGTGGAATAACAAAAAGATTATCGACAGTAATTACGTAAAACAATCCATTACCCCCTGTGGAATTACCGATAACAACGGTCAAAAATGCGATTACTATGGCTACCAATGGTGGATAGACCCCTTGCATCCAGATATTTTCTATGCAAGAGGTATTTTAGGGCAGTATATCATTGTAATCCCTAAAAAACAAACCATTATCGTAAGATTAGGAAAAATGACACATCCACAACGGATACATACCGTACCCAAAGAAGTTCGCTATCTTATCAATTGGGGCTTAAACTTATGATAAGTTTATAGGTCAACATCGAATACTAAAAAATAAGCTATCTAGAAAAACACATAGAGCAGCTACAAATATTGAAAATATAAAAAATTTGGAAACCTCTAGTACCCCTTTAGCCGAACGATTAAGACCTTGCTCATTTGACGAATACATCGGTCAAACACATTTAATAGGTCGAGATTCAGTTTTACGAAAAGTAATCGAAAGCGGATTTATTCCATCTCTGATTTTATGGGGACCACCAGGAGTTGGAAAAACTAGTTTAGCTAACCTAATCGCTGAAAAACTTAAACGCCCCTTCCACACCCTTAGTGCCATCAACGCAGGCGTAAAAGATGTACGCGAAGTAATTGATAATGCAAAAAAAAGCACTTTTTTCGGCACTAACAATCCCATTCTATTTATCGACGAAATTCATCGTTTTAGCAAATCGCAACAAGATGCCTTACTCGGAGCAGTAGAAAAAGGTATTATCACGCTCATAGGAGCAACCACCGAAAATCCATCTTTTGAAGTGATTAGCGCCCTACTCTCTCGATGCCAAACCTATATTCTACAACCTCTTAATCGCACAGAGTTAGAACAACTATTACATACAGCATTAACAAACGATTTTTTATTAAAACAAAAAAACATACAACTCATTGATACCGAATCCCTATTGCAAATTTCAGGAGGAGATGCCCGAAAATTATTAAACGCCTTGGAAATCGTTTGTAACACAGAAAAATCAGGAGAAAAAATATTGATTACCAATGATTTAGTATTAAAAACCATTCAACAAAACATTATAATATACGACAAAGCAGGAGAGCAACACTACGATATTATTTCAGCCTTCATCAAATCTATCCGAGGAAGCGACCCCAATGCAAGCGTATACTGGTTGGCTCGTATGATTGAAGGAGGAGAAGATCCCTTATTTATTGCAAGAAGATTAGTAATACTGGCATCCGAAGACATCGGTAACGCAAACCCAACTGCACTAGTACTGGCCAATAATTGCTTTCAAGCCGTACAAGCAATCGGTTTTCCCGAATCAAGAATCATATTATCTCAATGCGTAACCTACTTAGCATCATCACCCAAAAGTAACGCAGCCTACGAAGCCATCAATAAAGCACAACAATTAATCAAAGAAAGCGGTAACCTACCTGTCCCTCTACACCTACGTAATGCCCCCACCAAACTGATGAAAGAAATAGGTTACGGCAACCACTACCAATACCCACACTCGCACAACCATCACTTTATTGACCAAGAATATTTCCCTGAAGATTTAACAGGAACAGTTCTTTTCGAACCTAGCAATAATCCAAGAGAACAAGAACTTCGTAATTACCTAAAAAAACACTGGAAAGAAAAATACAACTACTAACAACTATCAATGTATATCTGAAAAATTACGTAAAATCACTCCTTCACTAATTTCATTTTTTCAGCAAAGTGAATACAATAATCCCTTAAATCTTCAACAATAGCCGTTTCTCCCGTTGCTTTCAAAAAACTATCCCCCATCGTCTGAAGCGTTTCATAAAAAAAACGTTTCATTTCATCAACAGGCATGTCCTTAGTCCAAAGGTCTATGCGCAACGTATTCTTATAATTATTATCCCATAATGCCAACATCATAGACTTGACAGGTAACGCCTCTTTTGTTTGAGCATCCGTTGATTCCCATGTAATTTTTTCGGGAATATGATTATCATCCAAATCTATAGTCAATTTTATTTCAGCTTTCTTCATAAAGTTGATAATATTTTAATGTCATTTTTTCAAATTAGATTTCTTGTTTCTATTGCGAACTGACGATTGAGATTTAGCATTAAAATTAGGCTTACGAACTACCTTTTTTTCATGAAAAGCTCCTTGAAAATCTGGATTCTCCTTACGTTTTTGCAAATCTATTTCCTTTGCCTGCTCTTGACGTTCCTCAAAGGGAGTATCTTCAACAAATACTTTTGAAGGAATTATTTCACGTGGAATAGAGGCTCTAATCAATCGTTCTATTTGCTCTATATAATATTGTTCAGCCAAGGTGCAAAAAGTAATTGCCTCTCCTGTATGAAAAGCCCTACCCGTTCTGCCAATGCGATGAACATAATCCTCTATCACAATAGGGACATCAAAATTAATAACATGACTGACTTGAGATACATCCAAACCCCTCGCTGCCACATCCGTAGCTACCAATATTCTAATTTCACCCGACTTAAAAGCATTAATCGCATTAATACGTGTATTTTGTCCCTTATTGGCATGCAACACTCTCACTTGATTTTCTCCATACCTGCGCTGAATGAACTTATAGATATTTTCAGCTTTAACTTTTGTTTTTGTAAAAATAATTAAACGAGAAATAGCATCATCCTTATCCAACAAATAACTTAATAAATTAATTTTTGTTTTAAAATTGGGTACTTCATACAATCGTTGAGCAACCGTATGTGCAGGTGTTGCTTGCGGCATCATTTCAATAGTGATAGGAAAAGCCGAAAAATCGCCCACTATTTTCTTTACCAAATCACTCATAGTGGCAGAAAAAAGTAAATTTTGACGTTTACGTGGAATAACTTCTAATATTCGATGTATAGAACCAATAAAACCCATATCCATCATCTTATCGGCTTCATCTAATACCAAAAAACGAATTTGCTTCGTTACCAAATCACCCCTTAAATAAATATCTAAAAATCTACCTGGGGTAGCTACCAAAATATCGATACCTGCTCGTATAGTCTCAATTTGTTTTTTAGCTCCAAGCCCACCGTAGATTACCGCCATTCTCAAATCTGTATTCTTACCGAACTGCCGTATAGCCTCTTCAACCTGCATAGCCAATTCGCGTGTTGGCACCAAAATTAAAGCTCGAACAGTATCTCCTTGCGCATATTTCAACTGCATTAACATCGGCAACACATAAGCAGCTGTCTTACCAGTACCTGTTGGTGCGATACCAATAACATCTTGCCCACCTAATATCATCGGTATTGCTTTCTCTTGAATAGGTGTACAAACCGAATAACCCGCATCTGCAACGGCATTCAAAATTTGAGGATTTAATTTAAACCGACTAAAATCATTCATCATGCACCAAAGATAAGGTATTGAGATTAATACCCATTTAATTTGCTTTTTCTACAAGCAAATAGATATTATTTTTAATTAAAGCACAAAAATATTACGTGAAAAACCAAAAAAAAACCTCGTGAGAATACTCACGAGGTTTTTGGAGTGATCCCGCTGGGATTCGAACCCAGGACCCCAACATTAAAAGTGTTATGCTCTACCAGCTGAGCTACGGAATCGTATAAAATTAAAGACCTCCTATCGAAAATCTGAGGCAAAGGTAAAAAAATTTAACTCCACTACAAATCTTTTTAAAAAAAGATAAAAAAGGAACTTCAAATGAGTTGAAGCTCCTTTTTTCAATCATCCTAACGATAAAACTATTCTTTTTTAAAACCCCTATTCAACTTAATAGTTTCAGTTTTTCCATCTACCGTAACAGTAGCTTTTCTATCGGTAGCACCATTCCCAAAATCCAGTGTAGCAGTTTTCCCGCCAGCAGTTCTGTCAACCGAACCTTTAACAAAAAATGGCCAAAATGGGACACGAGTCAATGGCTTTTGTGAATTAATAACTGATACAAACGCCACACCATTTCTATCGGTTCCTGAATCTGTTCCAGTTACTACGTCGGTTCCCATTCGAGGAATTTGCTTGGTTACAGTACCAGCAAATTCCCATGTTGTTTTAATCGTTCTTGAAGATTTATAAGTTGCATTTTTAGTATCCGAAAAAGTTAATGTAATATCAACCTCTTTCAATACTTCAACAGCATTTTCTGTGGCACTCTTAGTAGTAACCGTACGCGTACCATTCATCTTCACATCATTACAAACATAATTTTTAAAAACAATTACTTGAAATGCCCCAGCGGTCAATTTAGGATCAATAGGTCGTGTTCTCACCGTCTGAGAAAAAACCTCAACAGGAACGTACAATTTAGTTGAAATTTCTCCACTTTGTACAATAGTAATAGATTCAAGGTCAGCATCTCCACCCTGCGGAGCATCAGTAGTGCTAGAATTTGTTCCAAAGTTAATTGAACTATTTCTGACGAAATAAATTTTTCCATTAACCGTTTCTGTTGTAACCACTCCCCATTTGGCAGGAGGTTGACCTGTAGGAGTAGCAGTCGAAAATGTAGTAAATCCACCTATACTTTGAATGGTCAAGTCCGTTTGATTATCAATAGACTCCTCTACTCCCGAAATCGCATCGCTAGTAGCCAACTCATCTTGTGCAGATGAAACAGTGGAACTTGCGGTAACAACTGCCACAGTACCAGTATCCGTAGTACTGTCTTTTTTACAGGCAGCTAACACACAAAGAGATGTAATTCCTAGAATTATCATACTCAAAAGTTTTGATTCTTTTAATTTCATAAAAACATTTTTAGTTAGGCAAATTTATATATTTAAACAACAGTAAAAGTAGACCCAAATCAAGTTCAATAGTTTAATTTCTAGTTAAATATTCACTTTTCGGGTAATTTGTTTGCATTATAAAAAAATACACTTAGATTTGCAGCCTTAATGAACACCGACATTCTGCATCAATACGGGTGTTCCTAAATAGAGTATTAGTCATAAAAAATTTATAAAATCAAATCATGATTATCATTAATCTTAAAGAAGGCGAAAATTTAGATAAAGCTTTAAAACGTTTTAAAAAGAAATTCGAGAAAACAGGTGTATTAAGAGCACTAAGAAGCAGACAAGCATTCGAAAAAAAATCGGTTACTCGTCGTAATGTTATTAAACATGCGGCATACAAACAACAGCTAAACACTCAAGTTGTATAAAATCTTATCGTAATAATGTCATTATAAATAAAAGTATTTGTATCTTCATATCAGCGAAGATTTACAAATACTTTTATGCTTTTAACCTCATTCATTGATTATTTGCGTTTCGAAAAGCGATATTCCGAACATACGATAATTGCTTACCAAACGGATATTATACAATTTCAACAATTCATTGCATCTCAAGGATTAGATGTTAGCGACACTCAACGTAACACTATCCGATATTGGTTAGTTTCTCTCCAATCTAAAAATATATCACACCGCTCTATTCATAGAAAGATATCTTCTGTAAACAGTTTCTACAAGTTCATGATGCGTAGTAAGTTGGTTAAACACAACCCTACGCAGGATATTTCGTTACCAAAAATATCAAAAAAAATACCCTTAACTATTTCCGAAAATAAGTTAGAGATGTTACTCAATCGAAAAGATATTTTCAAAGACACTGTTTTAGGATTTCAA
>CANJWF010000078.1 GCA_947478315.1 Sphingobacteriaceae bacterium
AACGAGGGGATGGGAATGATGGCGATAAGTATTTATTTGTAGGAATAGGACTAACTTATACCTTTGTGAGCCAGAAGTGTAGGTCAGCTAAATAAATCTCACTCAATAATGCCTAGGGAATCTATCAAAAAACATCACATTATGTAAGAATAGAAAAATGTGAATGGGATGTGTTCGAGGAAATAAAATGAATATGAGAATAACTAATACATTAAACCGACATGTACCGCACAAGTGAATAAAAAGGCAACAACGAATCATTATTTTCAGATGAAGCACCCATGAGCAATATGCGCACAAAATGTTGTTATGAGTTCTTTATCACCATTAAAAAAACAACCTGCGAAGCACGCATGAAGTTCATGAAAAACAAACACAGCTGAGTAATTAACAGATGAAATGGGTATTAAGGAAAAGATAGATTTAAATAAACTGCCTAAACATGTTGCCATTATTATGGATGGTAATGGGCGTTGGGCTAAAAAGAGAGGTATATTACGTGTATTGGGGCATCGACAGGGAATAAAGTCTGTGAGAACAGTAGTTGAAACAGCGGCAGAGCTGGGTGTAGAGTATTTAACTTTGTATACTTTTTCTACGGAGAATTGGAATCGACCCCAATTCGAAGTTAACGCTTTGATGGAGCTTTTTGTAACTACTATAGCGAAAGAAATTAATGCTTTGAAGCAAAATAATATTCGGTTAAATGCCATTGGCGATTTGAATTCGTTGCCAGAAAAATGCAGAAAAGAGTTAGAAAAAGGTATGCAAGAAACAGCATCTAGTTCTGGTTGCACGTTAACGTTGGCACTCAGTTATAGTGCCCGCTGGGAAATTGTTCGTGCAGCCAAGTTATTAGCTCAAAAAGTGGCAGAAAAGCAGTTAATTTGGCAAGACATTGATGAAGATATGTTTGTTAACCATCTTTGCACATCCAATTTTCCCGACCCTGAGTTATTGATTAGAACCAGTGGCGAGTTTAGAATCAGTAATTATTTGCTTTTTCAAATTGCCTATACAGAACTTTATTTTACCGAAAAGTTTTGGCCTGACTTTGGTAAGGATGATTTTTATGAAGCTATACTTAGTTATCAGCAGCGAGAGAGAAGATTTGGAAAAACAAGTGAACAAACTCAGAAACCATAATATTAGAAAAATTTCCTATAAGTATTTTCAATTAGGCGAATAATTACGCTAAATCAAAGAATTTTAAAAAATGCCCATGAGTGGGTGCTCAGCAACCGTTGATGAAATGCTTTGCATAATTAGCGCTGCGCAGTCATGAATACCATGAAATACAAAACACTAATGAATAATAGGTTGGGCGTTCCATTGGTCCATTCAAAAACAATTATATTCTAATGAAACCGACATGTACAGCCTACACAAAGGGGCATGAAAACGTTCACGAGGTTCCATCTGTCCATTTAAAAACAACTTATTTTCAGATGAAATAAATGAATAAACTCATTCTTATTACCTACAGCTTACTACTTTCTTCAGTCTCATTAGCTCAAATTTCTTCAGCGAACAAAAGTTCCGAATTAAGTTATTTTTCTCCTAAAGAATATACTATAGGTGGAATAACTGTTTCTGGAACAGAATTTTTAGATCAAGATGTATTAATTACCATTGCTAAAATTAGCAAAGGGGATAGAATTATCGTGCCAGGAGAGACTACTTCAAATGTCATTAAACATTTGTGGTCGCAAGGTCTGTTTGACGATGTGCAACTGAATATATCTCAAATAAAAAACGATACAATCTATTTTGATATTGCAGTAAAAGAACTACCTCGAGTTTCAGACATGCAGTTTGTTGGAATCAAAAAAGGAGATATTAAAGATTTGAAAGAAAAATTAGACCAGCACAAAGGTAAAATCATTAATAACAACTTGCTCAATACGATTAATGTCGTAACCAAAAAATTTTTTAATGAAAAAGGTTTTTTAGATGCTAGTGTTAAAATTTTGATACCTAAAGATACTATTCAAGCCAACAGGGTTAATATTATCGTAAACATCGATAAAAAGAAAAAAATCAGAGTCAATAAAGTTTTGTTTTTGGGTAATGTAAGTTTTACGACCACAAAACTTCGGAAGTACCTAAAAAAAACAAAAGGTCCATTTTTTGGGTTGTTTTTCCCGTCTAAATATCTCAAAGATAAATACGAAGAAGACAAAGTGAATTTAATTGATAAACTACACGATCAAGGTTATAGAGACGCAGAAATTATAAAAGATTCCGTTTATCGTGCCAAGCAAGGGAGGGTAAATATTGCTATTACCATTCATGAAGGCAAGAAATATTATTTTGGAAACATCAATTGGGTAGGTAATGCCAAATACCCAGCACACATCTTAAGTCAAATTTTAAATGTTAAAAAGGGAGATGTTTTTAGTGATGAAAAACTTTCCAAGTATCTGCATTCCAGTCAACAAGGAGATGATGTTTCGTCCCTTTATCTAAATGATGGTTATTTGACTTTTAATGTAGAACCTGTTCAGACAAAGATATACAATGATACTATTGACTTGGAAATGAGAGTTTACGAAGGTCCACAATATACCATTAGTAAAGTTAGTGTTAAAGGTAATGAGATGACGAATGATAAAGTAATCATGAGAGAGGTTAGAACAAAACCTGGACAGAAGTTCTCTAAAGAATTGGTAGTGCGAACCATTAGGGAAATTTCGCAATTAGGTATTTTTGATGATCAAAAAACGGATGTAAAGCCCAAGCCCAATCCAGCAGATGGAACTGTCGATATTGAATACACGGTTGCTGAGAAGCCGTCGGACCAAGTAGAGTTGTCAGGAGGGTATGGGGCAGGAAGAGTGATCGGTACACTCGGTTTAACTTTTAATAATTTTTCTATACAAAACATATTTAATAAACACGCCTATCGCCCTTTACCCAAAGGAGATGGTCAAAAATTAAGTTTGCGAGGACAAACTAACGGCAGTTATTATCAATCTTTTTCCGCGTCTTTTTCAGAGCCATGGTTTGGAGGTAAAAAACCTATTTATTTCGGAGTAAGTTTATATACCTCATTACAATCTAGCGGAAACATCTATACTTCTAATATTGATAATACCTCTTACATTAAGCTTAATGGCGGCTCTATTAGCTTAGGTAGAAGAATTAGATGGCCAGATGACTATTTTCAAGTTAATAACGCTCTAAATATTCAACATATAGAATTAAAAAATTATAATAATGTCTATTTATTCGGAAATGGAACCTCATTTAATATTAGTTTTCTGCAAGAAATAAGCAGAAATTCTGTCGATGCACCTATTTATCCGACATCAGGTTCTCAAATTCGATTGAGCGTTCAAGCAACGCCACCTTATTCATTGTTTAATAGACTTAATTATAAAACGGCCACAGATGCACAGCGCTATCAATGGACAGAATATCACAAATGGAAATTCGATGCACAATGGTTCTATCGTATTGTCGGAAAATTAGTGTTGAAAACTCAGACTCAATTTGGGGTTTTGGGTCAATACAACAAAGATGTTGGAGACTCTCCATTTGAACGTTTTTTATTAGGTGGGGATGGTATGCAATTGAATGGAGGATTGCAATCTGCTGAAATAATTGGACTTAGAGGGTATGTAAATGGCTCTGTTATTCCCGATGGAGCAAATAGAAGTTTGGCACAATCGGGTAGTCCAGTATATAATAAATACACGATGGAATTACGTTATCCTATTGTTAACAATCAGCAAGCTACGCTGTTCGTACGAACGTTTTTTGAAGCAGGTAATACATGGTCGAAAATAACAGACTTTTCCCCATTCAATGTGCGACGTTCTATCGGTGTAGGAGCACGTATATTTTTACCCATATTTGGACTAATAGGTCTCGATTACGGTTATGGATTTGATGCCATACCAGGTTATCCCGATGCAAATAAAGGACAGTTTCATTTTAGTATAGCCCAGCAGTTAGGTGGATTTAACAACTAATCGAGTAATGAAATAAAATCGCTGTTTTTAATACGTTTTATAGAGTTAAGTCGGATAATTTTCTAAAGGGCACTACCTGAAAATGTGTAATTTTTGGCAAAATTCTTAGTTTTTTGTGTTTCTATGGAAGTTCTTTTACTTTCGCGACGTTAATCCGAATCGATAACCTTAAAAAACGGAACAATGAACAAAAAAATGACTTTACAACGACTTAAATGTGTGTGTGTGTGTGTAGGTTTTGCCGCCTTAACTGCCTGTAAAAAAGAACCTATTGCTGAATCAGCGGTTAGCACAGTAGCCCCAACGGTAACAGAAGGAAGATTGCAATTTGCCAATGAGCAATCCTTTCAAAATTTAATGAACAACCTGCATGACGCAGAAACTCCCGAAGAAATAGAGAGGCAAGTGAATAGTGTAGTAGGTAATCTCTCTGCATCGTCCCCCAAGTCAAGTTTCATTTCTCATTTTAAAAGTTTACAGTCTGAACAACCTCCCGTACGAGGTTTGGGCGTACTCTCTTTAAAAACACTTTCGCAAGATAGCGTATCAATAATTGATACATTAAAACAGCACTTAGTTCCCGATAGTCGTTTAGCAAGCGTGTTAAATGCTCAATTGGAAGTGGGCATCAGTCAATATGTTTATAAAGTAAGCCCATGGGGCACATTCAGAGTTGAATCGTTACATTATCAAGACTTACTAGATTTATTAGAAAAAAATGCTTTCCCTACCGATACGACAGTTGATGTTTCTCAACATCAATTTTATAAACAATCCATATCCGAAGATAGGTATGCGATAGCCACAGGCATAGAATTGTGCGACACGTACAAAAATGCCACTAAACAGGAAAAAGAAACCGAAAACGTGCATTACTACCCTCTCAATGATTTTACTAAAAAAACCATGAGTATTTACGATGGTATCCCCACTGCTTACTATGGAGGGAAAACGTGGGCGGGCAGAACTTTAGAAAAAATATTTGGAAGAAACGAAGAATATTCGTCATACTGGGGAGGAGATAGAAGAGTTAAAGTCTCTTTTTACAATAGAAATTGGTGGATTTATGCTTCTGTAGGTTGTGCGTTAACGATGGAGAAAAAAAACAGATTTTGGTTTGCTACTTGGTGGTCTAATACCACTGCTCAAGAATTGCGTTTAGGCTGGGATGTGTTGTCGTTTGTTAATAAATTTTCAACACCAGGTCTTGTTCCCGCCATTACTTATGGTCAAAAGGTAAATGTTTTTGGATATCAACCTGCAACATTAGTGAATGCATTTGGTTATGGTATTACTTCCGATGATGTATTTCGTGCAGGGGTTCCTGAAGCGATAAATATCTTGAAAAGATATGTGCCAATTGATAAAACAGTACCCAAAGTGTTTGTAATGTGGAATAATTGGACGCGTTCTATGTTAACTTCTATAGTTTCTGCCGCAGAGCAAGTTGCTTATAATACATCCCAAATTGATAAGTGTTTTGCCAGTTCGTGGGGTTTTACTATTGGTGCCAATTTAAATACACTCAACATTAATTCGTTTGCTGGTTCGGCAATGACTTTTGAAATTGATGCAGCGTCTATTTATGGACTTGCTAAATACGATAATCAATGGAAAGGTGCTAGAATTATAAAGGAAAAATCTAACTGATAACTAATGGCACGGAAAATAATTTTTTCAATTTTGTTACTTATCAGTATTCGAGGTGTCGTTCTCGCCCAAAATTTACAGAGTGTTCATCGTTTTAATCTCAATCTTTCACAGGTAGGCTATAATTTTGAACAAAAAGTAGGCGCAAATGTGGTGTTGAATTACCATGTTCGTAACAGTTTGTTGTGGCGTGTCACAACACGATTAGAGAATAATGCTTCTTTTGAGTTCGTTGATTATGTCAATCTTGAAATTGGTCCGAAATGGTATTATAATCTCAAAAATAGAGGAAGTAGTAACAAAAAAATTCGTTTAAATAGTGCTAATTTTTTGGGACTATATGTGGGTTATCGAACAAGTCCATTAATAGAAAATGATTTTATATCGCAGTATTCAAATTGCTTATACCTTGCTCCTCATTGGGGTATGCAACGCATTTTTGGTAAAGAAAGTCGCTGGGGTTGGTATTTTACGGCAGGTATCGTTTCTTTTTATAACCGATACGAACAGCAGATTAATACGAAT
>CANJWF010000079.1 GCA_947478315.1 Sphingobacteriaceae bacterium
AACACGGGTTTGGCAAAAGTGGCGGTTCAGTGCTCCGCAGATACATTTGTGGTTAATCAAACATTGGTTCTCCGCATCAATATTTGTGGTGAAAATCGCCACCTTCGCCAAGCCCGAAAACGTTATGCCCAATTTTATGACGACACACATAAACAACAAGAATGAATATTAAGACACGAAATATACTTTACTTTTTAGCTCTGATAGTCGTTAGCATTTTGACTAGTTGCAACAGTCACGACATTGACGGAGAAAAAGTTTACTATGTTTCTTGGAACGAAGGAAGTGGAAAAAACGAAACGCTAATCCAAGGAGCAGACGCAGAAACTTTTAAGGAACTTGTACATTCAGCATATGCTGTTGACAAGAACAGTGTTTACTATGAAGCAGGTAAATTAATAGATGCTAATCCAAAGACTTTTGTTTCAATTCTGGACTATTATGGTAAGGACAACAAATATGCCTATAAAGGTGGCGACAAAATTGACGGTGCAGATGGAAATACATTTGAAGTAATTGAAGGCGGACCTTATTCCAAAGACAACAAAGACTACTATTTTGACACCATTTCAATGAAGGTTTCAGACCTAAAGACATTTAAAATTTTAAATCAAATTTCTGACTTTGGTTATTGGGCTAAAGACAAGAATTACTATTACTTATCAGGTAAAAAATATCCATTAGCTGACTTTGAAACTTTTGAAAAAATCGATAACGGATATGCAAAAGACAAAATGCAAGTTTATTTCCAAGACAGCATAGTTATTGGTGCTGACGCTAATACTTTCAAAACAATAGAATACGCTTACGGACAAGATAAAAATTCAAAGTTCAAGGGACAGTTTAAGTTAAAAATCAAAGACCCGAACTCATTTGAGGTATTACAGTTTGGGTATTCAAAAGACAAGTATTTTGTGTACGAAAACGACAGTATCATTGAAGGTGCCGACCCTAACACTTTTGAATTTATTGGAGCCTCAATGTGGACGAAAGATAAAAAGTCCTATTACTACAAAAGCAAGTTAGTTTCTTATGTTGACTATGCTTCTTTTCGCTATCTTGACTATCACTATGCAATTGACAAAAACAATGTTTATTATGACGACCAAATAATTGAAGGAGCAGATTCAAAAACATTCAAGCATATTGAAGGTTCTCAAGACGGTAAAGACAAAAATGGATGTTACCGTTATGGTGAAAAAGTGGACTGTAAAGTATTACTCGAAGACGAATGATCGGAAAAACTTGGCGTAAAAGCACCTAAAAGAAATTGACGGTTCGGTGCTGGCAGACAGTTTTGTGTTTCGAAATCGCCAACTTCTTAAATCCAAAAAATGTCGTAATTTGAAATTATTATTTGAGCAAAACAATTAATAAATCTATGTTTAACTACCACTTATGAGAAGTAATTTATTTTTGATTATAGTTGTGCTATTATTTTCTTGTCAGAAATCTACAAATGAAAATCGAACAACAAATGATCCTCCAATTTCTTTATTTAGAGATTCCATAATACTCATACCACCAGCATTAGTCCAATTCTCAAATCCTACTGCAAGTAATTACGTTAGCTTTGTTTGGGATTTTGGAGATGGGGGATATTCTTTTTTGGCTAACCCAAGTAATTCTTATTCAAACTTTGGAATTTATGCAGTTAGGCTTTTGCAAAGTAATGCAACAGGAATAAGTGATACAATTATAAAACAAATTGACACTAGAATATTAGGAAGTAATCAACCAAGTTCAACGACGTCTTTTAATTATTTTGTTTCTATAATACCACCTATTCAAGTGAATTTTACAAACCAATCTACAAATTCAAATAGTTATTTATGGGAATTTGGTGATGGGACGACTTCTACTTCTAATGCTGACACTTTATCACATATCTATTCATCAAACGGTACCTACATGGTCAAATTAATTTCTACAGGTATTGGTGGTGTTGACTCTTCATTAAAAATACTCGATTTATAGTTTCTAAAAAATATTACATAGCATCTACTTAATTAACATCAAAAAATTATAATGAAAAAAAGAATTCTTTTCAATTTATTAGTACTTAGTATTTTATTTACATCTTGTGTTTCAACAAAAACATTTTTGAAAAATGAACAAATACCTGATGACTTTGGTAAAGGAAACAAAACGATTCTAATTGTACAAACTATTTTAACTCAAGAAAGGTTATCAAAAAAAATTGACAAAGCGGTTTTAGATGCATTTGAAAAATATTATAAAGGTGAGTATACCTATGTTGGTGATAACAAAAAGGCAACAAATTTAGGATACAGTTTTAGTACTTACTCACAATATAATCCAGGTAGCTATGTTGGTAAAGAAAGAATACCACCAAGTACAGACATTTATTTTGGGGTTAGAGATTTAGAAACTAGGAAAACTTATAAAATGCTTCGTTTTGGAAACTATAAAAAATTTTCGAAGCTATATGTACAAGCATTGGAAATTGTTAGAAAAAGAAACAACAATTAAAAACAGCTAATAATACTATAATTAATAAAGAACTTTTTTATAAAGATTGCATATTTTCAATAATTTGATAATCTTCAAATAGAAGAATAGCAAACGCAGAACATTGGGTTTTGTGCAAGTTGAGCAGAAGCAATAACATTGAACTTTTTGTAATTCTTTTCATATGATTTAAAACAATAGTTTTATATTAATTTAAAAATACTTCATGAGGAAAAAAAATACTTGCTTCCTTTTTCTTTGCTTGCAATTGCTGGTATTTGCGGTTTCTGCTCAGACTAAAAAATTGAAACCCGGTTTTGATAAAAATGAATTTCTAGAGCTACTAAAAGTTTCAAGCAGACAGGGCGACTCTTTATACAATCCAGACCTACCTAAACCTCAATTTTTCGAAAAAGTATATCGTTCAAATGTAATGGGATTAGCAAATCGCTGGGATTTATGGTTATCTCATGATTCTGTAGCGGTAATTAGTATTCGGGGAACAACCAAGGAAAGTGTTAGTTGGCTTGAAAATCTCTATGCAGCAATGGTTCCTGCAAAAGGACAACTCACATTATCGAAGGATTTTGTTTTTGATTATCATTTATGCGATGATGAAAAAGCCGCGGTTCACACTGGCTGGTTGATAGCCACTGCATTTCTTTCAAAAGACATTTTACCTAAATTGGATTCGCTCAGCAAAACTGGGATAAAGGAATTTTACATTATGGGCCACAGCCAGGGTGGAGCAATAGCATACCTGTTAACAGCCCATTTATTAAATCTCCAAAAGGAAAACAAAATACCCAGTGAAATTATATTCAAAACATATTGCAGCGCAGCACCCAAACCAGGCAACCTGCATTTTGCCTATGCATACGAAAACATGACACAAGGTGGCTGGTCATTCACTGTTGTTAACTCGGCAGATTGGGTTCCTGAAGCCCCTTTTTCTATTCAAACCACCATGGATTTCAATACGGTCAATCCATTTGCAAACGCAAAAAAAGAAATTAAGAAAGCGCCATTTTTGAAGCGAATTACAATGAATTATTTTTACAATAGTTTAGACAAGCCAACCAAAAAAGCAAATAAACGCTACCAAAAACAACTGGGAAGAACATTAGGAAAGTACATCAGAAAGAGTCTGCCAGAGTATATTAGTCCCACCTTTTTCAACTCTAATAATTATGCTAGAACAGGTGATAACATTGTCTTGTATGCTGATTCGAATTACTATAAGTTATTTCCAATCGATAAAGATAAAATATGGACGCATCATGCTTTTGAACCCTACTTGTATTTGTGCAATAAATACCCAAGCATTTCAGATTATAGATTGCAGAATAAAAAGTAAACTCTTGTCTAAATAAAGAAATCGGGGGCAATTATTACGCTACCCGATTTTGTTTTCTTTATCTATCGTCAAAAGTATTTGTAAAAATATTTTTGACAATATCACGGTTAAAGTATCAAAGCAGATTTTGTAATTTGGCGCACAGAATTAGAATTGGAAACGGTTAATTTTATTGTTCTATATAGAAAGCCGGGTAATGGAAGAACAATAAAACGCTCGGTCGATGTATTTCCACTGCCCAACATTTGCAATCCCTCTTGAGGTTCCCACAAATATGTACCTACTTTTTCACTACAAGAAGCATCTACGAAAATGGTGTCGTTTACTGAGTATTCGGTTTTATTAAAGTTAGCACAGGCTTCTACTTTCTTCCCACATGAACTAATTGAAGTTAGGACTAGGAGCGCCGCAGCAATAAAAAACATGTATTTCATTTGTTTGATTTTTTAGTTTGACCATAAATTTATAATATAGATCGAAAAATAAAAAATTATTTTTTCCTGTTTTTTATTACTCGAAACAAGATTTACGAATCTTGTGCGAATCAATCCCGAACATAACAAACGCTTGTTGCCAACGGGAGAATATTTTTATAAATGAAAAGTATAGATGTAAATGAAATTTTATATCTTAATGGAAATTTTGGACGAAGATGCCCCGCCGGCATCAAGCGTCCACCGTTAGCAGAAATTATTAAAGACGACAAACAATGAACTATAAATGCCCAAAATGCTCAAGTGACTTTATAACTGGGACAAAATTTTGCCAAACCTGTGGGTGCAATCTTGAACTTGTATTCATAGAAAAACCAACTTGTCCAAAATGCAAAACTACTTACCCTACAAATACAAAGTTCTGCGTAAATGACGGTACTAAATTATTTAGACCAGAAGACTTAATTCCTAAATGTGTAATCTGTAATATAGCATATTCAGACGATATTAAATTTTGTCCTCGTGACGGTGGAGAAATTAAAGTTATTTTGACACGACAATTTAGTCAGCCGATATACCCAAATAATGATTATAGAAATATACATAATCAAAAATATCCTAAAGCATCTTTAGGTAATAGATTTTTAGCATCATTATTAGATGGACTAATTTCTACAGGACTTTCTATCCCTGCTATTTTGTTTTTTGTTGCGGGCTTAGATAAATTAAAAGGATATGACAATGACGCAGCACCAGGACTGTTTTTTATGGCATTTTTCTTTTACTTAATTCCTTTATGTTACAACTTTATTAAGGACGGACTTGGTCAAGGACAAAGTTGGGGTAAAAAAGCCCTTGACATTATGGTTGTAAATCTTGATAACAATACTCCTTGCGACAAAGGGAAATCGTTTTTCCGGAACTTTATTTCAATCTTAGTTGCAATAATTCCTTTTATAGGTTGGCTTATTGAACCTATTATGGTTTTAGCAACCGATGACGGTAGAAAACTTGGCGACAAAGCTGCTAATACACAAGTAATTGACAAAAATAAATTTAACTAAAATCAAAATAATATGAATTGTTTACGCTGTAACACACCCAATGAAGATGGGGCTAAATTCTGCAAAAGTTGTGGAATAGATTTAAATTATGTTCCATCATCCGAGAACGGGAACTCAAATCAAACTGTAAATCAACTTTTGCTCTTAATGGGCATTGAGTATTTTATTTATTTAGGTTGGTTTATTTTGCAAAAAGCAATAATTCCAATGTTCTTCAAAGATGACTACGATAAAATCTCATCAATTTATAAATATTTCGGCTGGACAACAGATATTATTTCAGTATTGACATTACTTGTATTTGCCATTATTGTGAAAAATAAAAACGCAAGAATATTTTTGATAATCTTTTTGATTTTGAGAATAGTATTTCTTGTTGGTTACAGAATATTTGATAAAGTATAACTTCTGCTAACAGCATCTACAAGAAATTGGCGGTTCAGTGCTTCGTATGAAAGTTTGTGGTTAATCAAACATTGGTTCTCCGCATCAACATTTGTGGTGAAAATCGCCACCTTCGCCAAGCCCCGAAACGTTATCAGTAATGCTTGGGGACGTGCTAACTTGACACAGACGAACAAAAAATAAACGGGGTTGCCGAAAACCGACCAGAGTAGGCCAAAAAAAGTGCGGAGTCAGCACTTTAATCACTGACGACCATAAAATGCCTAAATATGTAATTGAGAGAGAAATTCCCGGAGCAGGAACATTAACCGCTGAACAATTGAAAGCAATTTCACAAACTTCCTGTGGAGTGTTAAACAAAATGGGACCGCAAATTCAATGGGTTCACAGCTACGTGACCACAGATAAAATCTATTG
>CANJWF010000080.1 GCA_947478315.1 Sphingobacteriaceae bacterium
TGTACTTTGAAAAATATCATCTAGATCTTATTAACAGATTAACACGCGATCAAGTAGCATCGTATTTGGATATGAGCAGGGAGAGTTTACATAAGGTTAGAGCATTTTTAAGAGATGAAAGAAATAAAGCTAATCAAGAATATTTAGAAAGACAGGCAGAGTAAAAAAGTACATCATTGTATTTTATATCAACCTCATAATCAATATTTTTAGTTATTCATATTAAACTTTTATTTTGTGTATAACGACACAAAATAAAAGTTTTAAAAAGTTTATCATTGTTACACCCGTTTTTTTTGTTTTTTGTTAAACTTTTTAAAATCTTAAAATATTATGAATACGCTAGAATTAGAGGAAGTTCAAGTTATAGAAGAGAAAGAATTGTCTCTTGTGGATTTTTATAATCTCCAAGGAATGGATATGATGGAGAAAGCATCGAAATTTAATTCCATGTTGGAGAAAGATGTTTTTACAAAGCGGCTTTTTCAGCAAAAAATAGTTGCTTGCAGTCCTTCTGCACCCGTTAGAAGCGTAAAGGATGTCTATAGTGGTCATACAAAGCAAATGTTTCAATTTGCATCTAATGATTACTTAAACTTGGCTAATCATCCTAAAGTTGTTGAAGCAGGAGTTGAGGCTGTACGTAAGTATGGAGCTGGTCCAGGTAGTGCGCCATTACTAGGAGGGGCTTTTGAGATGAATATTGAACTTGAGCAAAGGATAGCAAAATTTAAACATGCAGAAAGTGCATTGGTTTATCCAGTAGGGTTTAGTTCTAATAGTAGCACCTTAATATCTTTATTGCAAAAAGATGATTTGGCTATATTAGATATGTTGGTGCATGCGAGCATTGTAGATGGATGTAAAAACACCAATCTTAAACATTTCAAACACAACGATATTGCCTCATTAGAAATGGTGCTCAAGAAGACTAAAGGGGAATATAGAACTCGATTGGTTATTGTAGATGGAGTTTACTCTATGGATGGAGATATTGCACCATTAGATCAAATAGTTGCTTTGGCAAAATATTATGGTGCGTATGTGATGATTGATGATGCGCATTCTACGGGCGTTTTAGGTGAAAATGGCAGGGGAACTTCTGAATATTTTGGTGTTGAAGGTCAGGTTGATATCATTAGCGGTACGTTTTCAAAAGCATTAGGAGGAGTCGGAGGTTTTATTGCGGCTAAAAAAGAGTTAGTTGAACTTTTAGGTTACTGCTCTAGAGGATTTATGTTTTCGACTGCTATGGCGCCGCAAGTGTGCGCTTCTGTATTGGCTGCATTAGATATTATAGAGCAAGAACCAGAAAGAAGAGTAAGACTTTGGAAAAATATACGTTATTTTAAAAATTCTTTATTAAACCTTGGCTTTAATGTGTCGCATGTCGAGTCGGCCATTTTTCCAATTATTACAGGGGATGACCAAATTACAAAAGCACTTTGGACGGATTTGTTTGAATCAAATATATATGTGGGACCAGTGCTTTATCCTGCTGTTCCTAAAAGATTATCTAGGGTTAGAATAAGTTTGATGGCGGATCATACGCAAGAACATTTGGATACCCTTTTGACAGTTTTAGCATCTTTAGGAAAAAAATATGATTTGATATAAAATTTTATAGAAAAAAATGTACCATTGCCTAAATAAGATTTATTGAACAATTAAAATTATTAGTAAAATGATTTCCCAAACTCTATTGAATACTTTTAAGTTGATTGGTCCTATGAGCGCCGAGTTAGAGTCACGTTTGAATGATGTGTTTTTTGAACGCATAGTTCAAAAAAGAGATTTTTTGTTACAAAAGGGTGAATACTGTAATCAAGTTTACTATATCGAACAAGGTTTATTTAGATATTTTCATCATGTACCAGGTTATGATGGTAAGCCGAAAATTGCCTGTAGTTGGTTCTTAAAAGAGGATGATTTTATTCTTTCTCCCTATAGTTGGTATTTGAATAAGAGATCGAATGAGTACATACAAGCTCTTGAAGACAGTTTGGTATATGGTGTTAGTAGGGATGATTTAGAGAAATTATATCGTGATTTTCCTGATATGAATGCAAGGGGGCGTATTCTCACTGAGAAATATTATGTAATGAACGAGGTTAGGCTGTTCGAAATCCGTTTGCGGTCGGCTTACGAACGCTATGTGATGTTTCATGAAAAGAATAAAGATTTAATTAAGCGCGTTCCTATTAGTTATATAGCTAGTTATTTAGATTTAAGTAGAGAAAGTATTCATAAGGTACGTTTGTCTTATAAGTTGGCTGGAGGAGATGTGGATGATTATTTTGATATTAAAGATGAAGAAGATACTCCTATAGCGTATGATAAAAATGAATATTAAAAAAATATAATATCGCCTTCCTAAATAAAAAATGCTCAATAGTTTTATGACAAATTCTATTGAGCATTTTTTATTTGTTTAAGTGTACTTTCTAAAATGGTAAGTCATCTTCATCGATAGAAGAATTGGCGAAGTCAGCTGGGGAACTTATGGAATCGTTGAGGTTATTATTAGCACTGTTAGATGTTAATGCGTTAAGACGCCAAAGTTGCAAGGAGTTAAAATAAACCTTTTTACCTGTATTGTCTGTCCAAGGTCTACCTCTCAGATTGAAAAATATTTCTACTTGATCGCCAATTTTAACGTTATCTAATAGACTGCATCTTTCTTGTGTGGCTTCGAATTTAATAAATTCTGGATATTGAGGATTTTCTGCATATTCTATAACAACCTCTCTTTTTTTGAATGTTTCCGTAACTTGTATGGTTTCCGAAATTTCGTGTATTTTACCTTTGAGTTCCATATTTTGATAATATAAAAATTGTTACTTACTTAAATACATTGATTTTTCCTTGTAGGCTATTCTAAAAAAAGGATCTTCTAAATCTCGTATAAATCTGATGGCTTCGCCTGTCGATTTCATTTCTGGACCTAGTTCTTTATCAACTTCTGGAAATTTATCGAATGAGAAAACAGGTTCTTTAATTGCATATCCTTTTAACTTGGGTGTTATAGTAAAGTCTTTCAATTTATTTACACCCATCATTATTTTGGCAGCTATATTAATAAAAGGTACATCGTATGCTTTTGCAATAAAAGGTACGGTTCTAGAGGCTCGTGGATTAGCTTCAATTACGTAAACTTTTTCGCCTTTTATCGCAAATTGTATATTTATTAATCCTTTTACTTTTAATGCCTTTGCTAATTTAATGGTGTATTTTTCCATTTGTTGAATCACGTTTTCAGATAAATTGAAAGGAGGTAAAACAGCACTCGAATCTCCTGAATGTATACCTGCGGGTTCTATGTGTTCCATTAATCCTACAATATGCACATCCTCACCGTCAGATATAGCATCTGATTCTGCTTCTTCAGCTCGGTCTAAAAAATGGTCAATTAAAACTCTATTGCCAGGTAAGTTACGAAGCAACTGTACTACGGCTTTTTCTAAATCTTCATCATTGATAACGATGCTCATGCCCTGCCCTCCTAGTACGTAGCTTGGTCGTACTAAAACAGGATAACCAACTTCTTTGGCAACGTCGATAGCTTCTTCTGCGGTTTCGGCAACGCCATATTTGGGATAAGGAATGTCTAATGATTTTAATAAATCAGAAAATCGTCCTCTATCTTCAGCTATATCCATACTGTCAAATGATGTACCGATAATTTTGATGCCTTTTTCGTTTAATTTTTCTGCTAATTTAAGTGCGGTTTGTCCTCCTAATTGTACAATTACGCCCTCGGGTTTTTCGTGAAGAATAATTTCGTAGATATGCTCCCAATAAATTGGCTCAAAATAAAGTTTATCTGCCATATTGAAATCGGTTGAAACTGTTTCCGGATTGCAATTAATCATAATCGCTTCAAATCCACTTTCTTTAGCTGCGAGTAAACCATGTACACATGAATAATCGAATTCTATTCCTTGACCTATGCGGTTGGGTCCTGAACCTAAAACTATTATTTTTTTACGGTCACTAGAAATAGATTCATTCTCATCTTCAAAAGTTGAATAAAAGTAAGGGGTCTGTGCCGGAAATTCTGCAGCACATGTATCAACCATTTTATATACTCTTTTAATGCCGAGTTCTATGCGACGCTCAAAAACTTCGTCTTCTGTAACATTGCCTATTATATGTGCGATTTGTGTATCTGAAAATCCTTTTTGTTTTAGGGTGATAAAAAAGTCTTTGGTAATTGTATTTAAATGATATTTCTTAAGCTCTTGTTCGAGAATGACCAGTTCTTGAATTTGGTTTAAGAACCATTTATCTATATGTGTTTGTTTTCTGATAGATTCTAAAGGTACACCTAAATCAAATGCATCTTTAACATGGAAAAGTCTATCCCAGCTTGGATGGGCAAGGCTGTGCATCACTTCGTCTATATTTCGGTTTTGTTTACCGTCTGCCCCGAGTCCTGCTCTGCCGATTTCTAATGATTGACACGCTTTTTGTAGTGCTTCTTGAAAGCTACGACCTATTGCCATTACTTCTCCTACGGATTTCATTTGTAACCCTAATTCAGTGTTAGCCCCTTTAAACTTATCGAAGTTCCAACGAGGGATTTTGACAATTACATAGTCTAAGGTAGGTTCAAAATAGGCAGAAGTTGTTTTTGTTATTTGATTTTCAATTTCGTCTAAATTGTATCCAATGGCTAATTTGGAGGCAATTTTTGCGATTGGGTATCCTGTAGCTTTTGAGGCTAATGCAGAGGAACGAGAAACGCGCGGGTTAATTTCTATGGCAATAATTTCTTCATTTTCAGGATTTACAGAAAACTGAACATTACATCCACCTGCAAAATTTCCTATTGCCCGCATCATTTTGATTGCTTGGTTCCGCATTTCTTGATAGCAACGGTCACTTAAGGTCATGGCAGGAGCTACTGTTATGGAATCTCCTGTATGTATGCCCATGGGGTCGAAGTTTTCTATTGAACATATAATAATAACATTGTCGTTATCGTCACGTAGTAGTTCTAGTTCATATTCTTTCCATCCTATAACGGCTTGTTCCACTAATACTTCATGTGTTGGAGAGGCTTGTAGTCCTCGATGTAGGGCGTGTTCAAAATCTTCTTTTTTATGTACAAATCCGCCGCCTGTGCCTCCTAGGGTATAGGATGGTCTGATAACTAGTGGAAATCCAATTTTTTGTGCGGCTTCCTTGCCTTCTAAGAAAGAGTTGGCAATTTTAGAATTGGCTACGCCTACGCCGATGTCTACCATTAATTGCCTAAAGGCTTCCCTATTTTCAGTTTTTTCTATAGCTGCTATGTCTACACCAATGATTTTTACGTTGTGTTTGTTCCATATACCACGCTCTTCTGCTTCTTTACATAGGTTGAGAGCTGTTTGACCTCCCATGGTAGGTAATACTGCGTCTATTTTTCTTTCTATAAGAATTTGTTCTATAGATTCGCAGTTGAGGGGAAGGAGATAAACGTGATCTGCAATGACTTTATCAGTCATAATGGTTGCGGGATTCGAATTGATGATAGATACTTCTATTCCTTCATCTTTGAGGGATAGGGCTGCTTGTGAGCCTGAATAGTCGAATTCGCATGCTTGACCAATAATAATTGGACCTGAGCCGATGATGAGTACGGATTTAATGGAAGTATCTTTTGGCATATTATTAGGCGTTTAAATCAAATGATGAAAAAGTTATTTTATACTGCTAAAAGACCTAAGAAAGGCGTTTGGGCTGCGAAGTTACTGATTTGAAATTAATTTTTTGTTTAAGTATACGAATACTTTACTTGATTTATAGTCTTTTCAGAGATTTTTACTCGTTTAGGATGATTTGGTCGCATTGGTTGGTACGCTAAACATATTTGTGGTTTGCTGCGTATAACTGCGATGTTGAAGAGTTGGAAATTTTAGAACAATGTAAATTTAAGGACGGGATGTCTTAATTGTATTTCTTGTTTGTATGAAATCGTCAGATTGAGTTTAACGACATATTGCTTGGCATGATTATTAA
>CANJWF010000081.1 GCA_947478315.1 Sphingobacteriaceae bacterium
GCTCGACAACATCAGCAGCACCGACTACCAAAACAATATCACCCTCAGCCAATCCTTCAGCTACGATGGCAACGGCAACCCGCTGCAAGTACGCAAAGAATGGAACGACGGCAGCTACGAACAAACCACTTATAGCAACTACATCGCCGCTGGCAGTTGGCTACCCAACAAAGCCCAGCAAATCACCCTCACAAAAAAACACTTTCAAGACCCACAAGCCCATAGCCGTAGCATCAGTTACACTTACGAGCCCAGCACAGGCGTACTCACCGACCAATACGACGGTTTGCTGAGCACCCAATACCGCGATTTCAGAGCCGGCAAACCCTACAGCATCCTAGTCACCGACGGCAGCAGCCAACGCCTCACCCGCCTCAGTTACGACCCCAGCTTTCGTTACATTGCCAGCCGCAGCAATGCCTTAGGGCATAGCAGCCAATATACCTACGACGCTTTGGGCAACCCACTAAGTAGCACCGATGCCAATGGCAACACCAGCCGCAACACCTACGACAGCTGGGGACGGCTGCTGCAACACCTCCCTGCCATAGGTGGCAGCACCACCTACAGCTACCAATGGAACATCGACCCCGCCAAGGGCAGCCTCTGGTACCAAACAAGTAGCACCGATGGGCATAGCGAACAAACCACCTATAACCCCCAAGGGCAAGTGCTACTCAGCCAGCGCAGCCAGTTCGACGGGAGCCCCCTCTACCAAGCCAACACCTACAACGCACAAGGACAACTCACCGCCAGCAGCCAGCCCTACCCCAGCGGTGGCACACGACGTTTTACCACCTATGGCTACGATGAATTGAATCGACAAACCCGTGTTACCGACCCCAACGGCAACAGCATCAGCTATGCCTATGCCGCCAAACAAGTGAGCACCACCCAAGACGGCAACACCACGGTAAAACAAAGCGATGCCCAAGGCAACCCCCTACAGATTACCGACCCCGGAGGCAGCATCCAATACAGCTATGCCAGCAACGGACAAATTCAACAAGTCAATAGCAACGGCAGCAGCTACCAAATCACCTACGACGCCTACGGTCGTCAAACCCAACTCATAGACCCCAACGCGGGCACCATCACCTATAACTATAACGCCTACGGCGAACTCGTTCAACAAACCGACGCCCGTGGCTACAGCACCAACAGCCAATACGACGCCTTAGGCAGACTTCAAAGCCAACAAACCGCCGAAGGCAGCAGTAGCTACAGCTACGACCCCGCTGGCAACAAGGGCAGCCTGAGCCAAGTAAGCCACCCCAACGGTAGCGACAGTTATAGCTACGACCCCTACGGTCGCCTGCTCAGCCACAGCCGTGCTGGCTTAGGCAGCAAAACCTACACCTACGACACCCAAGGGCGCCTCTCCAGCACCACCTACCCCTCCGGACTCCGCATACAGGTAAACTACAACACCGCCGGACAAGCCTACCAACTACAAAACGCCCATACCCAGCAAGTGCTATGGCAACTCAACAGCCAAGACCCCTTAGGCAGAGCCACCAGCGTACAATACAACAGCACCCTTGCCAGCACCCGCTACGATGCCCAAGGCAACCTACAAGCCCAACAAGTAGGTCCTAGCAGTGTCATTGCGGGCTCCGACCCGCAACCTATTCAAGACCTGCGTTACAGCATCGACCCCCTTAACGGCAACCTCAGCTGGCGACAAGACGCGCGGCAAGGTCTTAAAGAAACCTTCAGCTACGACGCCCTCAACCGGCTCATCACCATACAAGGCCCACAAAGCCAAAGCATCCAATACAGCCCCAACGGCAACATCCGCAACAAAACCGACCTCGGCGACTACCAATACCAAAGCAGCCGCCCCCATGCCCTCACCAGTTTGAGCAACACCGCCAACCAGCCCAGTGCCTATCAGCAAATAACCTATAACAGCCAAGGCAAAGTGAGCAGCGTTTCCGAAAGAGACCACCGCGTGCAAATCACTTACGACGCAGGCGGCGACCGCATCCGTATGGACGAATACACCAACAACCAGCTACAGCGCAGCATCTACTACTGGGGCGATTACGAAAAGGAAGTATATCCCGACGGTAGCAGCCAAGAAATGGCGTGTCAGCTTCCCCATTTAGGCACAGTTATAAGGTAGGCACATTATATAATTTACCATTTTAAAAGGATTTAATCTTTTAAAATGGTAAATTATGATAAACGATACAATGATAGGTTTTTGTTAATTTCCGTATTCTTTAGCAGCTAAATAGCGTTCTGCGTCTAATGCGGCCATACAACCCGAGCCTGCCGCAGTAATGGCTTGTCTGTAAATTTTATCTTGCACATCGCCACAAGCAAAAACGCCTGCAACATTCGTATGTGTTGAATTTGCTTGGGTAATCAAGTAACCCGATTCGTCCATATTGAGTACATCCTTAAAAATGTCGGTATTGGGTTGATGACCAATGGCAACAAAAAAACCAGTTACACTGAGGGTGGTTTCGGTTTTTGTTTGGTTATTGTACACTAATACGCCCGTTACATTCTTGCCATCACCCACAATTTCTTTGGTTTCGGTTTGATATAAAATTTCGATATTAGGGGTATTCATTACCCGATTTTGCATAGCTTTTGAAGCCCTAAATTCGTCTCTGCGTACTAACAGATATACTTTTTTACACAGTTTAGCCAAATAAGTTGCCTCTTCGGCAGCAGTATCTCCCGCTCCTACAATGGCTACATCCTGATTTTTGAAGAAAAAACCATCGCAAACCGCACACGCAGATACTCCAAAACCATTGTACTTTTGTTCGGATGGTAAACCTAACCATTTTGCAGATGCACCAGTGGCTATAATTACCACATCGGCTGATATGACGTGATTTTCGTCAATTTCAACCAAATGCTTTGCTCCCGAAAAATCTACTTTAGATGCATAACCAAATCTAACTTGTGTACCAAACCGTTCGGCTTGTTTTTGTAAGTCATCCATCATGGCTGTTCCCTGAGTTCCTTCAGGATAACCAGGGAAATTTTCAACTTCGGTAGTTTGTGTTAATTGTCCACCAGGAACGATTCCTGTATACATAACAGGAGATAGGTCGGCACGAGCCGCATAAATAGCAGCGGTATAACCCGCAGGACCGGAACCTATAATTAAGCATTTAACATGTTCTGTAGCTGTTTTCATCTGAAAATAATTATTCGTTAGTGTTTATTTTCCTTATGGTACTCATGCATCTTTGATGTATTCAGTTGTGTTTCCCTTTCTTTTAAGAACCTAGTGCATCTTCGGAGCCATCATCGGTTGGAGAGAGAACTCGCTCATGGGCATTCCGACTAAAAACGCTCTCAATATTCGTTTGCTAGTTTAGGAAAACGTTCCCAAAGGTATGATTTTTGCGATTCGATTGAAAGACACGCCCTATCTGTAGGAAATATTTAACTTAAAAGCGACAAAATTCTTTTCAATTTCTTTTTTTCAAAAAACTGCCTTATAAAAATAGCTATTTTTGGCTTAACATATTAATATAGTGCATTTATGGCAGATAATAGTCAATACACAGACGATAGTATTCGCTCATTAGATTGGAAAGAACACATTCGTTTACGTCCTGGTATGTATATCGGGAAGTTAGGGGATGGGTCGGCGCAAGACGATGGCATATATGTTTTGTTAAAAGAAATTATCGACAATTCTATCGATGAATTTGTAATGGGCTCAGGAAAAACGATAGAATTAACCGTTTCAGACCATAAAATATCGGTAAGAGACTACGGGCGAGGGATTCCTTTAGGAAAGGTCATAGATTGTGTTTCTAAGATTAATACAGGAGGCAAATACGATTCTAAAGCTTTTCAAAAATCTGTAGGTTTAAATGGGGTGGGAACGAAAGCCGTAAATGCCTTGTCTGCATTTTTTAGTGTTCAATCTTATCGCGATGGGAGAACAAAGTTTGTAGAATTTAGTAAAGGAGAAATAGTTAGGGAAGAAGCTGAAAAAGATACTACACAACGAAATGGAACTGCTATTGTGTTTCTACCAGATGAATACATATTCAGAAACTACCGATTTATTCCAGAATTTGTCGAAAATATGATTTGGAATTACGTGTTTTTAAATGCAGGACTTACTATCCATTTCAATGGTCAAAAATTTATTTCAGAAAAAGGTTTATACGATTTGTTGTCGCGCAATACTGATGCTGAGACCATTCGTTATCCGATTATTCACCTAAAAGGCCATGATATAGAAGTAGCACTTACGCATGGTCAGCAGTATGGAGAAGAGTATTATTCATTTGTGAATGGTCAACACACCACTCAAGGAGGAACTCACCAAGCCGCTTTTAGAGAAGCCATCGTAAAAACGGTACGTGAATTTTACAAAAAAGAATTTGATGCCTCTGATATTCGAGCCTCTATAGTGGGTGCCATTGCCATTAAAGTACAAGAACCTGTTTTTGAGTCTCAAACAAAAACAAAATTAGGTTCTCAAAATATAGGTCCAGATGGGCCTAGTGTACGAACTTTTATTACGGATTTTATTAAGAAAGAATTAGATAATTATCTTCACAAGCACACGGATGTAGCGGATGGATTGTTAAAACGCATTTTACAATCTGAACGAGAACGTAAAGATATTGCAGGTATTAAAAAACTAGCGAACGACCGTGCCAAAAAAGCGGCTTTACACAATCGAAAATTAAGAGATTGTAAAGCCCATTTTGATGTTAATCATGATAAACGTTACGAAACAACCTTGTTTATTACCGAAGGAGATTCAGCGAGTGGTTCTATCACTAAATCGCGCAATGTAGAAACTCAAGCCGTATTCAGTCTCAAGGGAAAACCCTTGAACTGTTACGGACTTACCAAAAAAATAGTATATGAAAATGAAGAATTTAACCTGTTGCAACATGCACTCAACATTGAGGATGGTATAGAAGGCTTACGGTATAATAATATTGTGATAGCCACCGATGCAGATGTAGACGGCATGCACATTCGTTTATTGATGATGACCTTTTTTTTACAGTTCTTTCCAGACCTAGTTAAAGCAGGTCATGTATATATTTTACAAACCCCTTTGTTCAGAGTGAGAAATAAAAAAGAAACCATTTATTGTTATAGTGAAGAAGAACGAATGCAGGCCATTCAACGATTGGGTAATAAACCGGAAATTACACGATTTAAAGGCTTAGGAGAAATTTCACCCGATGAATTTGGTTTGTTTATAGGTAAAGACATTCGATTAGACCCTATTGTGCTTAAAAACGAATCTATTAAAAGTCTGTTAGCATATTATATGGGTAAAAACATCCCTGAACGTCAGCAATTTATCGTGCAAAATCTTCGAATAGAAAAGGATGAAGATGCATTGCAGTTAATTAATAAACAACAAGAGATAGGAGAGGATGCAGCCTAATCAAACCGACAAAACAGCCGTAACCCATGCTGGCGACCATCATTACCCTGTTGTGAATACAGAGCAATCTCTTGAAAAAGAAACTTTTCAAATTAAACTGCCCTTATTCGAAGGACCATTTGATTTATTGTTGTTTTTTATAGAAAGAGATGAATTAGATATTCAAGAAATTAGCATTTCTAAAATTACGGACGATTTTTTAGACTATATCCGTCAAATGAATTCTTTAAATATTGAGTTGGCAAGCGAGTTTATTTATGTTGCCTCTACATTGATGCAAATTAAAGCTCGAATGCTCATTCCTCGAACAGCCATTGACGAACAAGGTAATGAGATAGATCCCAAGCAAGATTTGATTCAAAAACTATTAGAGTATAAGAAAATTAAAGTAGTTGCAGAACAAATGAGGGAACTAGAGACGAAACGTATGCAACA
>CANJWF010000082.1 GCA_947478315.1 Sphingobacteriaceae bacterium
ATGCCAAAGCAGAAAATCTAAATGGTAGGATTCAGCGGTTTCTCATGACAAATTACGGCACCAGAGATAAAGACTTTTTCTTCTATCGTACCCAAATTTATTTCTCCTAGCACCTCAAAAAAAGAATTAGCCGAATCATTGGTCTTTTTTGTGTAAAAAAACAATCTGTTTGAAGAAACTATTTAACTTTTATAGCACTTTATCTAATCCCCTTTTATTAAACCTTGTAGTGTAATAATTCAGTTGATAGCTTTGGGAAAAATTTGAAACCTTAAACAGTTGACCAAATGGATATTTTGTATCTGAATAGATTATTTCAACTAATTATTATGATATGGAATTCCTCTAATGATGGTAAATGCACGATAGAGCTGTTCCAAAAACAATAAACGGGCCATTTGATGAGTAAAGGTCATGTTTGATAATGACATTGAAAATTTTACTCTCTTATGCAAAGATGAATGAACCCCTAATGCACCTCCAATAATAAAAATTAGATGATGATTGCCGTTCATTGCTGGTTGTTGTTCTAAAAAATGAGCAAATGTTACCGAACTCATCTGTTTACCTTTTTCATCTAACAAAATAATAAGAGCATCTGACGTAAGGTGTTTGCAAATGAGTTCGGACTCCCGTTTCTTTAAATCATCAGATGGCAGATTGTTTGAATTTTTAATATCAGCTATTTCAATTACATCTAACCTCACGTAGTGTTTGATACGTTCTCTAAACACTTCAATACCCTGTTTTAGGTATACTGCACTGATTTTGCCTACTGTAATTAATGTGATTTGCATCTGTATAACGATTCGGTTGTATAGTACTCTGCGTGATTTGTAGGTTATTTAATGGTGGTGTAGAACTTCATTTAGCGTTATTATTTTCTTTTGTGTAGAGACTACTTTGCATAGTGGTTTCATTAGACTCAATCAATTTATCTTAGCATATTCAAGCGGATTGATGGATATTTATTCTTAATGCAAGGAACTAATAAGAGACGGTTTAAATTTCATTCGACTATTTCCTAATGCTACAGATTACCCATATTTAAACTTGTTAATAAACTGTTTTAATTTTTAGAAATAAATTTTCGTAATGCAACATCACTGTCTCTTAAAGCGGCGAGCTTTTTGTTGCTACTTTTTTACTCACAGAGGCTTAAGCCATCATAGGTGTTCGTGAATACTTCGCATTTCGCGGAGACAACGATTTTCATGTTGCCTTAAAAACATGCGTAGCATGCATGAAGCCGATAAAAAAATAAATGCAACTGAATAAATAAAACATCCACGAATAAAAAAAAACACGAGCGTTGGCGAACTAAAGCTTTTTGATTTCTTATAAAAACTTTTAAGGAAAATTTAAACAGTTGCTAAGTATCCGTTTTGATTAAAAATTTGACAAATCAACCCATTTTTTCAACTAGTCTTCTTGGTGCTAAGCCAATATTTGATAAAAAGTTAAACACGCTCTAATTGATTAACCAACTAGGTTAATTCTGAATGATTCCGAATAGAAAAGCTACTCAACTTAACAAATTCTTGTATTCTATCCGTAATCGTGTCTTTAGTTAAAGATTTTAATCTTTCTGTCCCAAATTTTTCAACACAAAACGAAGCCAACGCAGAACCATAAATAATCGCTTCTTTCATCGTATTAAAATCAATGATCCCGATTTTAGCTAAATATCCCATAAAGCCTCCAGCAAACGTATCTCCAGCGCCTGTAGGGTCGAAAACGTCTGCTAATGGTAAAGCAGGTGCAGAGAAAATCTCATCTTTGTGGAATAAAAGTGCACCATGTTCCCCTTTTTTTATAATCAAATAACTGGGACCCATTTTTAAAATTTTGTTAGCTGCCTTCACTAATGAGTATTCTCCAGAGAGTTGACGTGCTTCTGCATCATTGATTGTTAATACATCAACCAAAGTCAAAGTATCTAGTAAATTATCTAAAGCTACATCCATCCAAAAATTCATTGTATCCATCACGACCAATTTAGGCCGTTTTTTCAATCTCGATAACGCTAATTGCTGAATGTTCGGAGTTAAATTTCCTAATAACAGAAATTCACAATCTTGGTATGACCCAGGAATAATTGGGTCAAAATCAGCTAAAACATTCAATTCTGTGATTAAGGTATCACGATTGTTCATATCCGTATGATAACGACCCGACCAAAAAAATGATTTTTCATTTGGTTTGATTTGTAGTCCCTCAACATCAATGCCCCTGTTTTTTAAATCAGAAATTTCCGATGCTGGAAAATCGTTACCAACAACACTAACTATCTTTACCCGATCATAAAAATGTCCGGCTGCCAATCCAGCATAAGTAGCTGCTCCACCAACTATTTTATCTGTTTTACCAAAAGGGGTCTCTATGGCATCAAATGCTACCGTACCAATAACTAATAAACTCATGATAATAAATTATTAAAAAAAACTTCCGCAAATATTGCAAATATACATTGTACTTTCTACCTTTGCCCGACAGACTTCAAAGTCCTGATTAGCTCAGCTGGTTAGAGCATCTGACTGTTAATCAGAGGGTCGCTGGTTCGAGCCCAGCATCAGGAGCAAAGCCCCGATTTCGGGGCTTTTTCTTTTTAGAGACTGTTTAAATTTTCATCGATGATATTTCGTGTACAAACCCAGTAACTGTTGAATAACCATTTACTGCCACCTTCGGATTTTTTTAGTAGGTAGGCATTAGCCAAAGCATTAACACAAAGAAAAAAATCCGCAGTGGCGAGTTTTTTCTTTGTGCTACTTTCTTTTTTGCGGAAAAAAAGAAAGTAGAGGTAGGTGCATCGGCTAATAATTAACTTTTTGGTTCTATAAAAAAAACAATTTTCGTAATGCAACAGCACCAAATAGGCATAACTGTTTTTTGTCGCCTTATATTTTTCGGCAAACACCAAATTGCTAAATCACCCACTTTAAAAGAAAATTCCGCAGCGGCGAGTTTTCGTTGCTGTGAAATTTTGCGGAGCTAACGATTTTCATGAGGATTTACCGCTTAGTGATATTCACCACGCAGCCCATGCAGCTTTTCTTTCAAATGTGTTACTTTGCAAGTATGCAATTTCACGAAGTAGTCGGTCAACTCGACACCAAAACAAAACTTTTAACACAAGTCGCAGAAAACAGAATCAGCCATGCACAGCTTTTCTTGTCGCCCCATGGCGCAGGCAACCTAGCTTTAGCCATCGCTTTTGCCCAATATGTGTTGTGCGAAAACAAGCAAGCCCACGACGCTTGTGGCGTATGTGCCGCTTGTCGCAAGGTGCAAAAATTAACCCATCCCGACTTACATTTTAGTTACCCCTTTTTTGCCAAGCATAAAGAAGATACCTCAGAAACCTTCATATCGCAATGGCGAACAGCAGTATTAAAAAATCCTTATTTAGACATAGACGAGTGGCGCACCTATTTCGACGAAGACAACAAACAAGCCAACATCAACATAGCCGAATGCCATCGCATTATTAAAACATGGGGCTTAAAGCCATTTGAAGCTACCTATAAAATATTGATTATGTGGTTGCCCGAATACCTCGAAAAAGAAGGCAACACCCTCTTAAAACTCATCGAAGAACCACCCCCTAATACCCTATTTATACTAGTAGCTCATCGAGCAGAACAAGTATTAACCACCATCTTATCCCGTACCCAGTTAATAAAAATGCCTGCGTTAACACAAGCAGAGATAAGCCAATTTTTAATGAATCGGCCACAAGTATCTGCCGAACAAGCCACACAATTAGCCTATTTAAGCGAAGGTAGTTTGCAAAATGCCTTGCAATACCTCCGTCAAGAAGAGAGCGACTATTTTCAGTTGTTAAGCGAATGGCTCCGAATGTGTTTTGCCAATCAGGGATTGAAAATAACCTCCTTTGTAGAAGAAATGTCAAAAATGGGACGCGAAAATCAAAAAAACTTTTGGCGCTACGCATTAAAATTGCTCCGCGAAATTTTACTCGTTAAACATCACTGTCCCCAACTAACACATGTTACAGAACGCGAAAAAAACTTTATTGCCAATTTGAGCAAAGCCATACATACCCCCCAAATAGAAGCCCTTATCATAGAAATAGAAAAAGCCCACTACCATACCGAACGCAACGCTAACCCCAAAATATTATTTTTAGATGTATCTTTACAGCTTGTAAAAATTTTAATGTTTAAAATACTTCCAAAAGAAGTTCAAAATATAATCGCCTAAAATATATGGGATGTGGAAATTGTTCATCAGGAGGATGTGCTCCCGCAGGATGTAAAAGTAATGGATCGTGTTTAACCGATGGCGGCTGCAATAAATTAGACGTTTACGATTGGTTTGCAGGCATGGATATGCCGAGTAACTATAAACCCTTTCTCGTTGTAGAAATAAAATTTAAAGGTTCTAGAAAAGAATTTTATCTCAATGCCGACAACCTCTATTTAGAAATAGGCGACTTAGTCTCCGTAGAAAGTGGTGCAGGAGGTTACGATGTAGGGCATGTTTCACTCACAGGAGAGTTAGTGCGTTTACAACTCAAAGCCAAAGGCGAAACCGAAGCCTCCGTTACCAAAAAAATATACCGCAAAACAACCCAAATAGAGGTTGAAAAATGGAAAATGGCCAAAGAGTTGGAGCACGAAACCATGCATCAAGCACGTAAAATTGCCTTAGAAATGCGCTTGAGCATGAAATTAAGTGATGTCGACTACCAAGGCGATAAAAGCAAAGCCACTTTTTACTACACCGCAGATGGTCGGGTCGATTTTCGAGAACTCATCAAACGCTTAGCCGACACTTTTAGAGTCAGAATAGAAATGCGCCAAATAGGAATGCGCCAAGAAGCCAGCCGACTCGGAGGCATTGGCTCTTGCGGACGAGAACTTTGTTGCACCACTTGGCTTACCGATTTTAAAACGGTTACCACCTCTGCCGCACGCTATCAGAACCTTTCTTTAAACACCTTAAAACTAGCCGGACAGTGCGGTAAGTTAAAATGCTGTCTCAACTATGAATTAGATAACTACATGGATGCCCTCAAAGACATCCCCGACGATATCACCTCTTTACAAACACAACTAGGCACCGCCACCTTGCTCAAAACCGATATCTTCAAAAAAATGATGTGGTTTGCCATTAAAGGAGAAGAACATTGGATTCCGCTTTCTATTGAAAAAGTGAAGGAAATTTACGAAATGAACAAAAAAGGCGAAAAACCACAAAATTTAAAAGACGTAGCCATCATCGAAGAAATGCTAAGCGATGTTCCCGATTTAGATTATGAAAACGTCGTAGGTCAAGATAGCATTACCCGTTTAGACAATAGAGATAGACGCAAAAAAAATAATCGCAATACCAATCAACAACACCAATCATCACACAAAAAAATCACCGTTCAACCCACCATCAATGCCAATAACAACACCAGAAACAACCGCCGAAATAACAAACCAAGACCTAATCAAGGAGGAAATGCACCCAACACCAATCGTTCATAATGCAATTTAGTCCCTATTCAGACTCAGTAAGAAACTGTTTAAATTTTAAAAAATAAATTTTCGTAATGCAACATCACTGCCTCTTAAATCATCGACATTTGCCGCCTTTGGAATTTTCGGTTCGCAGGTAATTGCTTAAGCACTTACTTTCAAAGAAAAATCCACAGTGGCGAGCTTTTTTTGCTACTTTTTTTTGCGGAGAAAAAAAGTAGAGACATGAGCGTTGGCGAACTAAAGCTTTTTGGTTTCTTATAAAAACTTTTAAGGAAAATTTAAACAGTCTCTAAA
>CANJWF010000083.1 GCA_947478315.1 Sphingobacteriaceae bacterium
ATCATTGAATGATAATCAAATTCCCCCAAAACCTCTCATGATACCTTGATTGGATGTTCTAATAAAGTTGATAATCTCATCGCGTTCTTCTGTAGGGGTAAATTCGGCTTCTATAACATCGAGTGCTTTAGCCACGTTGTTGTTCTTAACAAAAAGAATTCTATAAATCTCTTGTATTTCGTTGATTTTTTCGGGCGAGTAACCCCTACGTCTTAATCCTACAGAGTTAATTCCAGCATAACTTAGAGGCTCTCTAGCTGCTTTCACAAATGGAGGTACATCTTTTCTAACCAATGAGCCCCCGCCTATGTAGGAGTGTGAACCTACTTTAGCAAACTGTTGTACAGCACAAGAACCTCCAAAAATGGCGTAATCGTCTATTAGTACGTGACCCGCTAGTTGTGTTGCATTGCCTATGATAACGTTATTGCCTATGATACAGTCGTGTCCTGCATGTACATAAGCCATAATTAAGCAATTTTTTCCAATGACGGTTTTATATTTGTCAATGGTGCCCCTGTTAATGGTCACGCATTCACGTATAGTTGTATTATCACCAATTTCGGCAGTTGTAGCCTCTCCTTTAAATTTTAAATCTTGAGGTATGGCTGAGATTACAGCACCTGGAAATATTCGACAATTTTTTCCTATACGAGCCCCATCCATGATAACCGCATTTGAACCTATCCATGTTCCTTCCTCAATCACTACATCTTTGTGTATAGTTACAAAAGGTTCAATCACTACATTGTCTGCAATTTTTGCTTGGGGGTGTATATATGCTAAGGGTTGTATCATGCGTCTTTTTTTCTTGAAATCTGTGCCATCAATTCAGCTTCAACTACTACTTTTCCTCCCACGGTGCCTATGCTTTTCATTTGCGCAATGCCTCTTCGAATAGGGGCAGTTAAATCGCATCGAAAAATTAGCGTGTCTCCAGGGAAAACTTTTTCCTTAAATCGTGCATTTTCAATTTTCATGAAATATGTTAAATAATTTTCAGGATCAGGAACTGTGTTGAGTACCAAAATACCCCCTGTTTGCGCCATAGCTTCTACTAAAAGTACACCTGGCATAACAGGCGCCCCTGGAAAATGACCTACGAAAAAAGGTTCACTCATCGTAACACCTTTCACTCCTACGACATGTGTTTGAGTTAATTCAATGATTTTGTCAATTAATAAAAATGGAGGACGATGCGGGAGAATATTCATAATCTGAACAGTATCGTAAACAGGTGTCTCGTTCGGATTATAGACTAAGCATTGTTTTTTTATTTTCTCTTTTTTAATGAGTGCTTTTATCTTCTTCGCAAAAGCAACATTTGCTGCATGACCTGGACGTGCAGCCATAATATGACCTTTTAAAGGAACTCCTATCAAAGCCAAGTCGCCAACCATATCCAATAATTTATGTCGAGCAGGTTCATTCTGATGACGTAATTTGATGTTGTTCAGAATGCCTTCTCTCGCCACATCAATATCAGATTTATTGAATAAAGTAGCCAAATGCGCCAATTCCTGTTTACTTACATCTTTATCAACAACAACAATGGCATTATTTAAATCTCCGCCCTTAATTAAATTGCTGTTTAACAACATTTCTAATTCGTGTAGGAAGCAAAAGGTACGACAAGAGGCAATTTCTTTTTTAAATTCTGAAATGGTGGATATACTTGCATGTTGTGAACCTAATACGGGCGAATTATAATCTACCATACATGTGAGACGATAGTCCTCTGACGGCATAGCCACCATGTCAACTTTACGGTCAGATTCGGAATAATGAACATTGTAGGGAATGTGAAAATATTCCCTATCGACATTTTGTTCTACAAATCCAACAGTCTCTAGGGCTTCTATGAAAGGTAGAGAACTCCCATCCATGATAGGCGTTTCGTGTGCATCAACTTCAATTAACACATTGTCGATTTCTAGCCCCACTAAAGCTGCTAAAACGTGTTCGACAGTAGAAATACTTACACCTTTGTCTGATAAGGTGGTGCCGCGAGACGTATCGGTAACTAAATCTGCATCTGCATCAATGATAGGTTGCTCAAGGCAATCAATGCGTTTAAATTTATAACCATGATTTTCGGGTGCAGGTTGGAAAGTTAAATTAACTATTGAACCAGTGTGAAGCCCTACTCCCGATACGGTAACTGCTGATTTGATAGTTCGTTGTCGCACGTTCATGTAAATTTATAATTATTGTAATAAAATAAAGGTGTAAATTTTTTCTGCTTGAGGTTTTTATTGAAACGCTGTGTGGTTCTTGGTTGATTATTGGGTGCGTGCTATCAAATTTTCAATTACTTTTCTCATTTCTTCTAACTTACGCTCTAATTCAGGCAAACGATGTAACACCACTTGTGAGCGTAAATGATCTTGAAAAGATGTAGCGGGAATGCCTCCCCATTTTTTATACTCTTGAGTGATTGACCTGTTAATGCCAGATTTGGCCTGCACTTGTGAGCCTTTTGCTACAGTAATATGACCTACTACCCCAACTTGACCGCCGATAATACAATTTTCATGTATTTTTGTGCTTCCTGAAATTCCTGTTTGAGAGGCGATTACGGTATTAGAGCCTATCTCTACATTATGAGCTATTTGAATTAGATTGTCTAATTTTGCTCCTTTACGAATAATGGTTGCCCCCATAGTAGCTCTATCAATGCATGCATTTGCTCCTATTTCTACATCATTTTCGATAATTACTACCCCAATTTGGCTGATTTTTTTATAGCTACCATCCGTTTGAGGAGCAAATCCAAAACCATCACTCCCGATTACTGTACCTGCATGAATAATAACATTATTACCTAGTTCGCAGTCGAATCCAATTTTTACGCCAGAAAATAAGGTACTATTGTTACCTATTTTTGCATTATCGCCTACATAAACATGTGGATATATTTTTGCGTTGTCTCCTATTACGGCATCTTGTCCGATATAAGCAAATGCACCTATGTACACATGTTGTCCAATCTTAGCACTAGGATGTATAAATGAAAGATTTTCTATGCCGACTTTATCTAACTTAATAGTGTTGTATTGATCTAGGAGATTGGAAAACGCACTATAGGCATCTTCTACTCTAATCAGCGTTGAAGACGCTTTTTGAGTTAACTGAAGCGATTGATTAACAATAACCACAGATGCTTTTGTGGAGTATAAAAAACTTTCATACTTCGGATTTGACAAAAATGCTAATGACCCTTTCTCCCCTTCCTCTATTTTAGCTAATTTATCAACCACCACATCGGGATTGCCTTCTACTACTCCATGAAGCATTTCTCCTATTTGTCTCGCCGTAAACTGCATCGCGCAAATTTAAATCTTTATATTGATTGTACCAACATTGGCTTTGAATCGTTCGGAATAAATAACGATAATCAAATCCAAAATGTTTAATTATTAGTTCGTTTTTTTGAAAAAAATGCTTCCAAAATTAGACAAGCATTAAGTTAGGTGGGTTTTAACAGACCAAATTGATTAAGACATAAACAGAATTTATGATTTTAATTCCGTCTTTTTCAAAAGATTGTCTTCTTTTAATATTTATTAACTTACTTCCCACGTAAATAATTTTGCAATTATAACGAAGAATTACATAAAGCTACTTATTCCGATGAATATTTAGTTCGTAAAAAGTTCTTTTAATGTTTACTGTGAGATAAACATCAACTAGAATTACCCATGAGATATTAATTTAGGTATAGTTTAAAATGGTAGACTTGCTGTATACGATTATCTAAACAAGTGTTACTTTGTTACGTGAAATTTAATCTGCTATACTATGTCAATCTTGATTAAAGTCCAATATTTTCTTTTTTACGGTTGTAGTTTTACCTAAATTTGGCAGAATTTCAAAAAAAACATCGATGGCTTTTGACATAAAATTATTAGAGAAAACAGCTACGCAGGTACGTAGAGATATTGTTCGGATGGTTCATGCTTGTCAGTCGGGGCATCCAGGTGGTTCATTGGGGTGTACAGATTTTTTAGTTGCCTTGTACTTTCAAGTAATGAAACATGATGCCAATTTTAATATGGATGCGCTTCATGAGGACGTTTTTTTTCTTTCAAACGGGCACATCTCTCCTGTCTTTTATAGTGTTTTAGCTCGTTCAGGTTATTTTGAAACGAAAGAATTGGCATCGTTTCGTCGACTTAATTCTCGTTTACAGGGACATCCGACCACTCACGAACATTTACCTGGTATTAGAATCGCCTCAGGGTCATTAGGTCAAGGTTTGTCGGTTGCTATAGGAACTGCTTTGGCAAAAAAGCTGAATAATGATAAAGGGATTGTTTATTCCCTGCACGGTGATGGTGAAATTCAAGAAGGACAAATTTGGGAAGCAGCTATGTTTGCCCCTCATAATAAAGTGGATAATTTGATTGCAACCATTGATGTAAATGGTCAGCAAATAGATGGTTCCACCGAAAAGGTTTTAAGCTTGGGTAATTTGCGTGCCAAATGGGAAGCCTTTGGATGGCACGTATTGGAAATGAATGGAAATGACATGGAAAATGTGATTACAACATTGGAATATGCCAAAAGTCAAACAGGAAAAGGAAAATCTATTCTTATATTAATGAAGACAGAAATGGGTGCAGGTGTAGATTTTATGATGGGTACTCACAAATGGCATGGAACAGCACCTAACGATGAGCAATTGGCTTTGGCATTGGCTCAATTAGAAGAAACTTTAGGGGATTACTAAGACATTGAATTTACCTATAGGGTACATTTTCTTTACCAAACAAGTTTCATCTAACGGTTTTATTCTCTTATTATTGAATTATAATAACTTATGATAAAGTATACTTTCACTGAAAAAAAAGATACTCGTTCTGGCTTTGGTGCAGGACTATTAGAGGCAGGTAAGCAAAACCCTCATGTAGTTGCTCTTTGTGCTGATTTGATGGGATCTTTAAAAATGGATGCTTTCGCGACCGCATTTCCTGAACGTTTTTTTCAAGTAGGTATTGCTGAAGCAAACATGATGGGCATTGCTGCAGGTATGACCATTGGAGGTAAAATACCGTTTACCGGAACTTTTGCTAACTTTTCAACAGGCAGGGTGTATGACCAAATTCGTCAATCTATCGCTTATTCCGATAAGAATGTGAAAATATGTGCATCTCATGCTGGTTTAACATTGGGGGAAGATGGTGCTACACATCAGATATTAGAAGATATAGGTTTAATGAAAATGTTGCCAGGTATGGTAGTAATTAATCCCTGCGATTATAATCAGACTCAAGCAGCGACTATTGCTATTGCTCAATATGAAGGTCCAGTTTATTTGCGATTTGGTCGTCCAACTATTCCTGTTTTTACAGACAGTAATCAGAAATTCGAAATAGGTAAAGCTTGGATGGTTAATGAAGGAACCGATGTAACCATTATTGCTACGGGACATTTAGTGTGGGAAGCTATTCAAGCAGGGGAGGCATTGGCTGAAATGGGCATTGATGCTGAAATTATTAACATTCATACGATTAAACCTCTTGACGAAGAGGCTATTTTGAAATCAGTGAGCAAAACTCGATGTGTAGTTACGGCTGAGGAGCATAATATTTTGGGAGGCTTGGGCGAAAGTGTAGCACAATTATTGGCTCGCAAACAACCCACCCCTATGGAATTTGTGGCGGTAAACGATAGTTTTGGAGAGAGTGGTACACCTGCGCAGTTAATGCAAAAATACGGATTAGATGCCAGCGCTATTCGAGAGGCAGTTAAAAGAGTAATTGCGAGAAAAA
>CANJWF010000084.1 GCA_947478315.1 Sphingobacteriaceae bacterium
CAAATTGGATTCTTCTCGCTCATCATTCAAATCTGATAGAGTTAATAATAAGTTTAGTAAACGCTCTGAATCTAATGCAGACGTTAAATATTCAACTAATACCAGTAATGGCCCTTTTTCTAAAGTAAGGTCGGCTTCACCCCGTTCAGGCTTTAACATAGGTGAAGAGAATGATAAATTCAGTAAACGCTCGGCATTTAATTCGAAAGCAAGTTCGGAGAGTCGAACTCGGGGCGATTCTTTTAAATCAAAATCAGCGTCCCCGTCTCGTTCTAGTTTTAATTCAGATAAGGGCAATGATAAATTTGGCAAGCGTTCTTTTGGTACTCATGCAGAAAATAGAACTAGAGGTGAAGGAGTTGCTAAATTAGGGGAAAGTTCATCTCATTTGCGACCTAGGTCAAATAGGCGAGAAGATAAATTTGCTAAACATTCCGATTGTTCGAAAAAATACGATAAGTACGAAAAATCAGATAGTCAATATACTCGAGATTTATCCTCTATTTTGGATATTGAAAAAGAAAACAATATCGTATCCGATAAGCGAAATTTGCAAAGAAGAACTAATCCTAATTATGGTAAACCATTTGTTAAAAAAGTAAATGGTCATAATAGGGATGGTTTTAAATCTTCAGATGCAAAGTTGTCACCAAGCAGGCCCCGAACAGAACATTCATTGACTACAAAAAATGATTCTTTTACAGCCAACAAATATTCTAATCGTAAACAAACAACTTTAGATGCTGATTACCTCCGTTTAAATCAGTACTTATCTCATGCAGGAATATGTTCAAGAAGAAAAGCCGATGATTTTATTAAGGCAGGCGTAGTGTCGGTTAATGGGAATGTAGTCACTGAATTAGGATTTAAGGTGCATCCTCATGATGATGAAGTTCGTTACAATGGAGAGTTAGTTAAAAGACAAAAATTAATTTATATATTACTGAATAAGCCTAAAGATTATATAACCACTACGGACGATCCGCAAGAGAGAAAAACAGTAATGGATTTAATTGCTAAAGCAACTAAAGAGCGAGTATATCCTGTTGGGCGCTTAGATAGAAATACAACGGGATTATTGTTACTTACCAATGACGGAGACTTAGCTGATAAGTTAACACATCCAAAAAATAATATTTCCAAAATTTATCATGTTGAATTGAACAGGAATTTAACGCAAGGAGATTTTAATAAGCTGGCATTTGGATTAGAGTTAGAGGATGGTTTTATTAAACCAGATGATATTTCTTACGTACAAGGAGGAACCAAGCGAGAAATAGGTATTAAGATTCACAGTGGAAAAAATAGAATCGTTCGTCGAATGTTTGAGTCTTTAGGTTACGAAGTGTTGAAGCTAGATAGAGTCTATTACGCTAATCTCACTAAAAAAGATTTGCCAAGAAGCAAATGGCGTTTTTTAGAGCCCAAAGAAATTATACAACTAAAACACTTGTTGAAGGTCAATCATTGATTACGTCATGGCTATGTAACGATAAGTCTTTCCTGCAAATCTATACATGCGAATATTTACATTTGCATAAATTAATTTAACATTGCATACATGAGTACTTCATCTCCAATTAGGGTTTACTCAGAGATAACTCCTAATCCCGCATCCTTAAAATTTATTGTTAACAAGCTATTGATTAATGGAAGCGTAGATTTTCCTTCTAAAGAAAGTGCAATTAATTCTCCATTTGCTAAAGAATTATATAATTTTTCTTTCGTGAAGGGTGTGTTTTTTGCAAGTAATTTCGTTACAATTACGAAAATAGAAGATACGACTTGGGAAGAAATTCAACCTGTTTTACGAGATTTTATTAAAGGTGCAGTAGAATCAGAAATTCCCGTACAATTAGACAACTTCATTGCAGCAACAGGAGATTTTGAAGGCACTGAAATCGAGCAGAAAATTCAACAAATACTGCAAGATTATGTTCAACCTGCTGTAGAGCAAGATGGAGGAGCTATCGCATATAAATCTTTCCAAAACGGAATTGTTACCGTTGAACTGAGAGGTTCATGTAGTGGATGTCCGTCATCTACGCTAACGCTAAAGTCAGGTATTGAAGCTCTATTAAAGAGAATGATACCAGAAGTAACAGAGGTCGTTTCTGAGGCGTTGTAATATAGACTCGCCCTTAATCGATTTTTTTTCCTTTCATTGCAGTAGAAATAGCATAATCCATTACACGTTCCGCAAATGGTTTAGTGTACTCATTCAGTAAGTCAACGGCAGTTAAGATTTTATCTTTATCATTTTGAGTAATTATTTGTTCTAAATCTCTAATTAACTCGTTTGTTTTATCGATCTCTTTTTCCGTTAATAAAGTGACATTACGTTTTATGAAACGTTTAGCCGTATAGCTTAATTGTTCCCCTTCGTTACGTGCCTCTATTAGCATACGTTTGGCTATGTCATCTTTGGCGCTGCTTACAGAATCTAATAACATTTTTTCAATCTGTTCGTCACTTAAGCCAAAAGAAGGTTTAACCTCAATTGTTTGGCTTACTCCAGAGCGAAGTTCAGTAGCATGAACATTTAATATACCATCGGCATTCAATAAAAAGTTAATATCTATTTTGGGAATTCCAGCAGGCATGGCTGGTATCCCTTTTAAATCAAACTCCGCCAATTTCCTGTTTTCACTTACTAAATCGCGCTCTCCTTGGTAAACGGATATCTTCATGTTTACTTGACCATCTATTGCCGTCGTGTATTGCCTCCCTGCCTTAGTAGGTATTTTGCTGTTTCGTGGAATAATCGTGTCCATTAAGCCACCAGAGGTTTCTATGCCTAAAGATAGTGCTGTAACATCTAATAATAACACGTCAGTTCTATTGCCCGCTAAGATGTCAGCCTGAATTGCCGCTCCTAAAGCAACTACTTCATCGGGATTAATTTGGTCATGGACTATTTTTTTGAAAAAATCACCTACACATTTTTTGATGTAAGGACTCTTTGTTGACCCGCCTACCATAATTACTTCATCAATACATTCGATAGAAATTTTTGCGTCAGCTAAGGCATGCTTACAACACGTTAATGTCTCTTCAACTAACGGCGTTATTAGATTTTCGAAAGTCGAACGATTAATTGCTAGGTAAATGTCGTCGATTTTTTCATTGTATAAATTTTGACAACCCAATGATTTTTTAGCTTGTTCGGCTTTTAATCGTAGTTTTTGAAAAGTTGTAGTATCGACGTTTTTTAATTGATTATGATTAATCCAGTAATCTATAATCAATCTATCGATATCATCACCTCCGAGATACGTATTTCCATTTGTCGACAATACTTCAAAAATTCCATTTTGAATTTGCATTATTGATACATCAAAGGTTCCGCCGCCAAAATCATAAACTACAACTGTTTTGGTTTCGTTTTGGTCTAAACCTATTCCATAAGCTAAACTGGCGGCTGTCGGTTCGTTTACAATACGTAAAACCTCTAATCCCGCCAATTTCCCAGCATCTTTAGTGGCTTGTCTTTGAGCGTCATTAAAGTAGGCAGGTACTGTAATGACAGCTCTTTTGACAGGCGTTTTTAAGCTATGTTCAGCTCTTTTTTTAAGTTCTTGGAGAATAATCGCAGATAACTCAATTGGCGAATAAAATTGATTCCCAATTTTTATTTTTACCAAAGAATCCGAATCATCGTCGATGATTTTGTAGGAAAAGTATTGTTGATGACTTTCGATGTCTTTATAGGAACGTCCTAAAAGCCTCTTGACAGAAAAAATTGTATTAATAGAATCGTTTATAAGATAAAATTTGGCTTCTTCTCCAACTTCAGGTACATTGTTATCGGAAAAATGAATAACAGAAGGAACTAAAGAGCCTTTTCCTGCGTCGTTAATTACCACCGCTTGTTTGTCTTCCCCTACATAAGCAACTAAACTATTGGTTGTGCCTAGGTCTATTCCAATAATAATATCTTCTTTTTGTAAAGCACCTGTTGTAAGGTTGATTCCTATTTTAGCCATTTTTTCTTCTTTATATGATTGCAAATCTAAGTGCGTTTTCTTTCCTTTTTATTAAAATAAAGAAACCTTACAGTTTGCTTACCAAAACAAACCTTTATAGACTTTTAATCCATTTAAAAAACAATTCGTTTATACCTTTGAATTCATGCAGTATGTGTGCTTCCTCTTTTTTTCTGATAGAAATTAGCATAACGTATTCATCTGTAAAATTTTGAGAAAGAATCGATAAACCTTTTTTCTTAATAAAAGACATTACCGTGCTGAATGCGCTATAGTTAAAAGTTATTTGATACACTTCTTGTTGTACTTCAGTTATAATAGAAGCATTTTTTATACATGCTGTTGTTGCGCTTTTATAGGCACTAACTAATCTAGGTATACCCAATAAGTGACCTCCAAAATATCGAACCACTACAATAAGAATATTTGTAACATCAAGAGATAGCAATACGTTAAGTATCGGTTTGCCTGCTGTACCTGACGGTTCACCATCATCATTGATACGAAATATGGTTCGGTCGGTGCTCAAACGATATGCCCAACAATAATGCCGAGCCTTAGGGTGTTCATTTTTTATTTTTAGAAGATGCATTTTAACATCTTGAGCATCTTTTAAAGGTATCGCATATCCGATAAATCGACTACATTTGTCCATAAATACGCTTTCTGCTTGCTTCGCGACTGTTTTATAGGTGTCGTCAAATGACATAGTGCTGATTCATGAAAACAGTTAACATATCATCTCCAATAGTTTTAAGGGCGATGATATTTCCGTTAATTTCGGGTGATTTGATTCCAGTTTCAATTTTTATCATACCCTTTAATACTCTAGCCTCGTCCCACAAATCTTCTTTGATGAATTGATGTAAAATGTTAATGCCTCCCTCGATAATTATAGATTGAATATCTAATAGATATAGTTGATAAAGCATATTTTGAATCCAATAATCATTAAAATCAATTTGTATGTAATGAATTTGATTGTCTAAAGATGTTGTTTTCTCATTAAAAACAATCGTTTTTTGACTTTGGTCAAATAAATGCAATTGTTGAGGTAAGTTTAAAAAACGATCTATCACTATTCTTGTTGGATTTTTACCTGATACCAATCGAGCATTAAGCCTCGGATTATCTATTCGAGCTGTGTTAGTACCGACTAAAATACTATCTTCTTCACTACGCCATTGATGAACAATTTTTTGGGATAACATGGAGGTTATTGAAAATTGACGCAAAGGAATTGGTGCAAAAAAACCATTTTCACAAACCGCCCACTTAAGTATAATATAGGGTCGTTTTTTCTTTGAAAATGTGAAAAAGCGGCGATTTAGAAAAGTGCAAGATTTTTCTTCAATATTTTCGATAACTTCAATGCCTGCATTCTTGATTTTTTCAATGCCTTTTCCATTAACTTTCTGCGAACTATCTTTACAACCAACAACGACACGTTTAAAATTATTCTTAATAATAGTATCAGCACATGGTGGGGTCTTCCCGTAATGGGAACACGGTTCTAAATTTACATAGAGCGTCGATTTTGTAAATAAATTGATGGAACTGTTGTTTAAATTAACCGCATTAATCGCGTTAATTTCGGCATGATTGCCACCTAATTGCTCATGAAATCCTTCTCCGAGAATATGATTGTCGTCAGACACAATCACTGAACCCACCATAGGGTTAGGACTTACGTTACCTTTACCTAA
>CANJWF010000085.1 GCA_947478315.1 Sphingobacteriaceae bacterium
ACAAGATAATTTATTGACAATCAAATGATTAAATAATGTTCGTTTTTAAATTTATTTTAATGCGTTTGCACTGGTAGGTATTTCCGTTCATCACACCCGTCGCACTGGCAATACTCAGTGTATTACTGTTGGTACCTGTTGCCGTACCATTTTCTCTCCATGTATAACTTAAGTTACCACCAATGGCTGTTAATGTTAATATTGTGCTGGCATTCAAACAAACAGAGGTACTGCTGGGTTGTACAGAAATACTAACAGAAGAAGAATATATGGCTAAAGTTGCTATTGTGCTAGTGACCACTCCACAAACTCCATTAACTACACAGGTATAGTTATATGTATTGGTAGCTGTAGTAATTTGTAAAGTTGAACTGGTGGCTCCATTGATGGTGCCTGTGGAACTATACCATTGATAGGTAAGCGTAGTTCCTGTAGCTGTTAGGGAAAAAGTTGCAGATGCGTTTAGACAAACGGTTGTATTAGACGGTTGAATGTTGATAATAGTAGCCCGATTAACAGTCATGGTAGCTACCGTACTTGTTTCTATATTACCTGCATAATTGACTATGCAACGATAAACATTTCCATTAAAGGTATAGGGAATACTGCTAATAGTGAGCGATGTAGTAGTTGCTCCTCCATAATTTACGTCATTACTGATGTTTGTAAATGGACCGATGCCTGCAGATTGTACTTGCCACTGTAACGTTGCGGATGGTGCGGCTACTTGGATGGTAAACGAGGTAGTGGTAGACTGACAGACTGTAACTGCTGCTATCGGTTGAGTTTGAATTTGCGGATATGTAAGGATGAGTATTCCGTTATTAATGGTATTGGCAACATAGGCGGCTGCACAACTCGCGTCTGAACTGATGCCATTGGGCGTGTTGAGGGTGTAAGTACCCGTTGTAAGTTGTCTTGTTGTTGGTATACCATTTACAAATTTAATTTGCAAGATACGTCCAGTAGTGGTACCGTCGCTGATATAAATATTTCCATTGATGTCGACACTGAGTCCTTTTGGAGCGTTGAGTGTGTAGGTTCCTGTGGCAATTTGTGTGGTAGTGGTAGCAGTTTTTTTTAAAATTTGATTGGCTCCTGTATTGGCAATATAGATGTTATTGTTTGCATCTAATCCTATTCCTTTAGGTGCATTTAGGGTGTATGTTCCCGTTGTAAGTTGAACGGTATTTGTGGAGGTTATTTTTAAAATTTGATTGGCTCCTGTACTTAATACGTATAGGTTGCCACTCGCGTCAGTAACCACACCATTTGGATTATTTAGGGTAAATGTTCCCGTTCCTACTTGTATGGTGGCAGAGGTAGTTAAATCTACCTTTAATATTTTAGCACCAGCACCTGTTCCGTCAGTGATATATAGGTTGTTTTCGGAGGCATCTAAAGCTACACTGTTTGGACCATTGAGCGTATAGGTACCTGTTTTGATAAAAGAAATACTCCCTTGATTGATAGCTAAAATTTGTTTTGGCGTACCACTGGTTACGTAAACGGTGCTACCATTTTGTTTAGCAACGGTTCCTCGTGGTGCGGTGATATTGATATCGGTACGTTGTATTCCTCCATTGGTTTGTTGTAAAATTTGGCTATTGGCGGCTGTGGTGCCATTGGCAATGTATAGGGTGCTTCCTGCTGAGTTCACCGCTATACCTTTGGGACTTGTTAATGCGTTGTAGGCTGTGAAGGGTATATTTACGGTAGTGGTTGACGTTACTTTAATAATTGTGCTAGCTCCTGTGTTGGCAACATAAATAGTACCACTAGCGTCTATTGATAAGGCGTTGGGCTGATTAAGACCTGTTGCGGCTGTGATGGTAGTGGGTGTTCCTCCAATGAGGGGAACTTTTCGAACAAGGCTTGTTGGTGCGGTACTGCCAACAGCGTAATATAAATCAGTTCCAAAAATAGCCAAGCCTTTAGGTCTGTTTAGGGCAGATACTAAAATACTCACAACGCCCGCTGGTGTAATTTTTAACAGCCTACCCGTTGTGGTATTGGTGCTAAAATCTGCAACATAAATGTTTCCACTTCCATCTACAACAATGCCATTGGGGTTGTTTAATGTGTAGGTGCTTGTAGCCACTTGTACGGTAGTGGTTGAGGTGATTTTTAGAATTCTACCCGTAGTGGTTCCATCGGTGATATAAATATTGCCTGTGCCATCGACACAAATACCCCTAACATTGGCTGCACTAAGGGTGAATGGTGCTGTTGATATGGGTGTTGATACGCCACTAGGTGTTATTTTTAAAATGGTATTAGAAGCTGTATTGGTAATGTACATATAACCAGATGCGTCGACTGCAATTCCGCTGGGGTTATTGATAATATAAGGGGTTGAATATGCCAATACACTTTTGGGCACAGTAGATTGTGCTTGTGCTGCATGGTGTAGGCATAAAAAAAATGTAACTATGAAAAGAAAACGCGTAAATTTTATCGTCATATAAGATTGTTTATGCGTAAAATAGATGCATCTCGTTAATTATTCTACTAATTTATGTTAAAATAGCCTCTGATGTGTACTGATTTTCAAATATTTCAATGTAGATAGCTCCGGTTTGGTACGAATTTTAATTTCAAAAGTTCAACGAAACTAATTTTTCAGGCTTATTAGCGGTATATCTATTATTATCGAAGTCGCTTTGGTATTTTAAAAGGTACTTCAATTTCTTTATCTGTAATAATTTTAGTGTAGTCGATTTTTACAGTCGATTTTTGTTGTTGGTATTCAAATGTGAATTCTATACGATAGGGTAGATCCGAATCTTTGTAGATGTAATGGATGTATAAATTTTTGTTATTCAACTTGTCGTTAATGGTAAGAGATTGAATTTTGCAATTGGTATCGAATTGGGCTTGATAGGTCACTATTTGATGAAGGGTGTTTGTTAATTGTATGTGCGTTGAATCGTTATTAAGTACGGTATTGCTGTCTAATAGGATGGGTGGAACATTTCCTATTAGTAAATTTTGCAATAAATAAAAGTCTACAGGCGCGTCGATAAGTTTACTTAAATATGTGAAATCATTAGCGATGTATTCGTTTTGTATTTTATTCAGTATGAATACGCTATCAGGTTTAATGAGTGTGCGAGCGGCTTCTATTCCAAAGGCACTTACTGATGCCCAAATCAACTTATCTTTTTGTATTCTTAAATTGATGTTGGCATCGAAATTGTTATTTGAAAGATTAATAGACGATTTTCCTTTGATGTTGAGGGTACTGAAATGGATTTGTTGTGCTTGAATTTTTGCTAGTACGTTTAATTTTAACGTATCTATCAATTTTGATGCTGAAATTACGGTGGTTTTACGGCTCGCACAGCCTGTTAATAGAACGGTTATTGCGAAGAGTGCTGCAATTTTATTCGATATATTTTTTTTCATCTATTTTTTTATTTAGGATAGTTGAATTTCCTCCGATTTCTTTGGCTTTTTGCCATTGAATGATTGCTTGTTCTTTTAAATTTAAGTGATAGAGTATGTCGCCATAGTGTTCTAGTTCGACTGCATTATGATTGGTGTTTTCTTGATTGATGACTTTCTCGATCCATTTTTTTGCCTCTTCGTAGTTTCGTAGTTTAAAAAGTATCCAAGCATAGGTATCTTGGAAAGAGGTGTTATTTGGATTTAATTCATTGGCTTTTATAGACATTGCTTCGGCATCTTTTAAACGCTCGTTTCTTAATGATAGAAAATAAGCAAAGTTGTTTAATGCGTATACGTTGTTGGGGTTGTATTTGATGGATTGTTCATACGCATTATCGGATGCAGTAAATTGCTGTGTTTCGTGATAGGTGTCGCCTAATGTGGCATAAATTTGCGACATCAGTTCTTTGTTATCACTCGACAGTGAAACAGCTGTTTTTAAATAGCTAAGAGTATTTTTGGTGTCTTTTGTTTGTGCGTATGCTAAGGCTACAAAATAGTTTAAAATGATTTGATTGGGAAATAGTGCCAGGGCTTGTTCGCCGTCTGAGATGGCTTGTTGATAATAACCTTTGCTAATATTGGCTCGAATTAAATTTTCCCAAGCGGTGTAATTTTGGTTGTCAATTTTCAAGGACGTTTTGTATGCTGCAATAGCTTCGTCTATTTTACCTTCTTCCAGCAGTATATTGGCGTACATGCTGTGTGCTTTTGCTTCGTTTGGGTGGGTTTGCAATATAATTTTTACTAAATTTTTTATTTGCGTAAAAGTGGTTGATGAGTTGCTTTGCACAATATAGGTCAGTAGAATTTGTGTTTTTTCATCGATATCAAGGTTAGGAGAAGCAAAAGCTATTTCCAATTCTTGGAGAGCCCAATCATTTTTTTTCTGTAGGCGATAGATATCGGCAGTCTTTACATATAATTGTGGATATTGAGGGTCTATTTTTTTGGCTTTTTCTAGTATGGCGAGTGCTTCATCTTCTTTGTCGTTGGCATCATAAATTTCTGCAAGAAGGAGATAGTATCGGATTGAGTTGGGGGATTCTTTTATTTTTTCTTGTAAGTCTTCTACTGCTTTTTCTAGTTTGTTTTGTTTGATATATATTTTTTGTTTACCGAGTAAAATTTCGTCGGTACTTTCAAATTTCTCTTCAATGATTTGATATACAGCTAGGGCTTCTTCTAATTGGTTGTTTTCTGTTAAAACGGTAGCTTTATTGTGATAGAATGCTGTTTTATGGGGATTTATTTTTATGAGTTTGTCGAGTGTATTGAGCAAATGTTGGGTGTCTTTATTGTTTTGATATAAGTCTGCTGCTAACATCAAGTACCATTCATTGTTGGGATTGAGGTCACAAGCTTGTTCGATGTAATGAAGTGCCTCGTCTAATTTGTTTTGTTTGGTTAATAAGAATGCTAATTCATACATAGACGCATGTTGTTGTGGGGCTATGTTGAGTATTTTTTTATGTATTTCGATGGCTAATGGATAGTTATCTTGATTTTTAGCATATAACGCCTCGAAAAACAGTTGTTTGATTTGAATATTTTGGGTGAAGCTAAGTGTTGTATCGGGTGCATTATGGGTTGTTGCGCGAGTCAATAGCGAACAGTTGAGTAATAAGCATAAAAAATAAAAACGTGATGTTCTCATAAAATTAGTTGACTTGCGTGTGTAATTTGCCGTTTAAATGGTTTGCTGCAAATTTTTATTTATCATTATTCGGTAGTGTTTATTTTTTTTAGGCACTAATGCATGAGCTTGGTAAGTTGTTTTTTTAACGGTGATGAAAAACCCATAACAATATTATTCAGTGGTATTTTATTCTCAATGGTCTTCATGCGTGCTTCGCAAGTTTCATCCTTCTTTGTGAGCGTATTGCTCATGGGTGTTTCATTTCGTAGTTTCTAAGATAGTTCAAAAAAACCGTGAATTTTCAGATACCGTGGTTATTGAATGCCTGTATGACCATATCCGCCACTACCTCTGTCTGTTTCGCTAAGTTTTTCAACTTCTTTCCATTGTATTTTTTCATGTTTAGCAATCACCATTTGTGCAATGCGTTCACCATTTTTGACGACAAAATTTTCGTTAGAGAGATTCACTAATAATACTTTAATTTCTCCTCTATAATCGGCATCAATGGTGCCAGGTGCATTGACAATGCTGATACCATTTTTCAATGCTAGTCCACTTCTTGGGCGTATTTG
>CANJWF010000086.1 GCA_947478315.1 Sphingobacteriaceae bacterium
AACAAAAGTCCTCGCATTGAAAATATTGAAATTAGTTCCGACGATATTGCTGTTGGCATGGTATTAGAAATTTTTGCAAATCAACGAACCTATAATGCCCAACCTATTTTTCTAATTAGAGGAAACAACACTTTTAATTTTGGAAAAACGATAGAAGAACTTGGAATAAAATTGAGTTTTACCAACATATTACCCGCGAAAAACAAATTAGAATTAACCATTAGGGAACTGAAACCAAGTGCAAAAGATTATATCGTATTGAAAGCCATCGAATTTCCCTATATCAACTTTTTTTGGTCGGGAACTATTGTTATGTGTATAGGTTTCGCTATCTCTATTTACAATAGAGTAAAGAAAAATAACACTAAACCTTCAATTAGTTAAGATAAAGTTTAACACTTATTCATTTTGCAAGCCTCTATTATCGGTTCTGGAAATGTTGCTACACAGTTAGGTTTAGCTCTGCTTCAATCAAACATTGCTGTAAAAGAAGTATGGAGTCGTAACTACCAGCATGCGAAAAGATTATCGAGTACACTAAAATCTAATCATTTAGATGCTCTCAACAAACTTGACGATAACATTGATTTTTGCTTTATCTGTGTAAAAGACGATGCGATAGCGAACATCGTGGCGCAGCTACATTTTCAACAAACACTAGTGGTGCATACCTCAGGTAGTACTTCACTAAAATTACTAGCAAACTGTTCAACACATATTGGCGTTCTATATCCCGTACAAACTTTTTCGCAAACTCGGTATGTTTCGTTCAAATCAATACCTCTTGCCATAGAAGCCAATTCTTCTGAAGCGTTAGATTTATTACGTTCAGTAGCGGAAAAACTTTCAACAACAATATTGACATTAAATAGTGAACAAAGAAAACAACTACATTTGGCAGCAGTAATTGCCTCAAATTTTAGCAATTATATGTACGCCATGGCAGAACAGCTGTTAAAAAACCATCAAATTCCTTTCGACGTACTTAAACCCTTAATTTTAGAAACTGCACAAAAAATTCAATCATCTTCGCCTCTGCAAACACAAACAGGACCCGCGATACGTGGAGATGTTAATATTATCGCACAACATCTTGGAATGCTTAAAGATGATCCCCATACACAACTTTTATACCAAATGATTAGTGAACGTATTTCCAACTCTTCATATTGAGTCATTACCTACTTTTCGGTCATAGCAATCTAACAATTATCATTGCAACGCTATTCTTATTATTTACTTACTAATATTGACTCAACTATACTCACTTAAGCAATATGCCACTATCTTTTGACACTATTTTTGCAACATTACCGAGCACATTCTATACCAAAATGTCGGGAGAAGTGATAACCGACAATCCGTATTTATTGCATTTTAACCCCGAACTATGTGAATTAATAGGATTAGAAAATTCCTTTTTCGATGATATGAAGTCATTAGACTACTTTATCGGAAAAAACACCTTTCCTGGAAGCGATTCTCTTGCCATGGTCTATGCAGGACACCAATTTGGACAATATGTACCTCAATTAGGTGACGGTAGAGCCTTACTTCTTGGACAGATTATAGGTATGGACGGCAAGCATTATGACTTACAAGTGAAAGGTGCTGGACTAACACCTTATTCTAGAATGGGCGATGGACGAGCCGTGCTACGTTCTTCTATCAGAGAATATATTTGTGGCGAAGCAATGTACCAATTGGGTATTTCAAGCACACGAGCCCTGGGTATTATTGCAACGAATCGTCCAGTCATAAGAGAAAGAATCGAACCTGGGGCTATTATTGTAAGAATCGCCGAATCACACATTCGTTTCGGTCATTTTGAATATTTTCATTACCGTAATGACTATAAAAATGTAGCCATTTTAGCCAATCACGTTATAGAACACTATTACACCAATATAACTTCTACAAAAAACCGATATGTAGAATGGTTTCAAGAAATTACCGCTCGAACAGCGACATTAATAGCCAAATGGCAAGCAGTGGGATTTTGTCATGGAGTAATGAACACCGACAACATGTCTATACTAGGGCTTACCTTAGATTATGGACCATTTGGTTTTCTAGAAACCTACAACCCTACATGGATATGCAACCAATCCGATCATTCGGGACGTTATAGTTATCAAAATCAACCCATCATTGCTCAATGGAATTTATACGCACTTGCACACGCATTACAATCGGTAATACCCATACATCAAGGATTAGAAGTGGTGGCTGATTTCGACAGGCTATTTAAAAAATCCTATGAGCATGAAATGGCTCAAAAACTTGGATTTAATACCCCTAACGCTTCGATTAATTTATTATGGCAACGTTTATTAACGCTCATGCAACACGCATCTAGCGATTATACCTTAACCTTCTCTGATTTATTGATAACTGATAAATTTTTAACCCATTTTAAAGATAAAGAACAAGCAACACAATGGATATATACGTACGAAAAGCTAATTAATGAGGAAAAGAAAAATGGCAATACATTCACTCCCAAAAATCCTCGTTATGTATTTAGAAATTGGATAGCTGAAAAAACGATACGTGCAGTAGAAGATAACGTAGACCTAAGCATCATTTCCGAAATACTAACCATGTTAAATAGTCCGTTTGAAAAACAAGAAAAATACGAGCAATACGCGTCAAAAGCTCCTGAACAATGGCAAAATTTGAACATATCTTGTTCATCCTAAAAGCACAAAGCATATCCATTCTTCAGCTCGACATTCTAATTCAAAAACTTATCTTTGCTGCCACATTTTACAAAAAATTAAACGCATGAATCATCCATCTGCTAAAGCTATTCGACAAGCCTTTTTAGATTTTTTCGCATCAAAACAACATCAAATAGTTCCATCGGCTCCCATCATAGTAAAAAATGACCCTACACTCATGTTTACCAATGCGGGTATGAATCCTTTTAAAGAACTTTTTTTGGGAGAAACAGCCATTAAATATGCTCGAATAGCAGATACACAACGATGTTTACGTGTATCTGGCAAACATAACGACTTAGAAGAAGTAGGTATCGATACCTATCACCATACCATGTTTGAGATGTTAGGCAATTGGAGTTTTGGCGATTATTTTAAAGCCGAAGCCATTGCATGGAGTTGGGAATTACTCACAGAAGTGTATCATTTGCCCAAAGAACGCCTATACGTAACCGTTTTTGAAGGTGACGAAAAAGAAAAACTCCCCGCAGCCAGCATAGCATTGCGTGAGTGGAAAAAATTGGTTGACGATGAACACATTGTATACGGAAATAAAAAAGATAATTTTTGGGAAATGGGAGAAACAGGTCCATGTGGACCTTGTTCCGAAATACACGTAGATTTACGTAGTGATGAAGAGCGAGCACATACTCCTGGAAAAAACTTAGTAAACAAAGACCATCCTCAAGTTATTGAAATTTGGAATAACGTATTCATTCAATACAACCGTCGAAAAGATGGCACATTAGAAGAACTCCCCTCTAAACACGTAGATACGGGCATGGGATTAGAACGCCTCGTGCGCGTTATACAAGGAAAATCGTCCAATTACGACACAGATATTTTTCAACCGTTAATTCAATTTATAGCCAAACACAGCAACACCTCGTACGGAAAAAACGAACAAACAGACATTGCATTACGAGTAATAGCCGATCACATTAGAGCCATTAGTTTTGCTATTGCAGATGGACAACTCCCTTCTAACAATAAAGCAGGATACGTGATTCGACGTATCTTACGTCGTGCCGTTCGATATGGTTACACTTTTTTAAATTTAAAAGAACCTTTTTTATACCAATTAGTGCATGTGTTAGCAGAACAGTTCGATGGCGTATTTCCCGAACTCATTCAACAGCAACATTTCGTAGAAAAAGTAATACAAGAAGAAGAAACAACTTTTTTACGAACATTAGCCACAGGTATTCAACGTTTTGAGAAATACATAGAAACAGAAAAAAACAATATTATTGATGGTGCTTTTGCATTTGAATTATATGATACCTACGGATTTCCAATTGATTTAACACAATTAATGGCTCGCGAAAAAAACAGGAGCATTGACATGGATGATTTCGAGAAATGCCTAGCTCAACAACGTTCACGTTCACGTGCCGCCACCACCGTAGACACCGATGACTGGACCATTGTGCACGACAACAACCATTGTTCATTTGTAGGATATGATTACCTAGCTAACACTACACAAATTGCCAAATACCGAAAAATAACCTCCAAAGAAAAAGAACAATACCACATTGTGTTGCATGAAACGCCTTTTTACGCAGAAAGTGGAGGTCAAGTGGGAGATACTGGAGTGTTAAAAATTGGCAATGACCAAATTAAAGTTGTCGATACCAAAAAAGAGAATAATTTAATTATTCACGTTATCGAAAAATTGCCACAAAACCTACAAGCATCTATTATAGCCGAAGTAAATGCTCAAACACGTACACAAAGCGAAAACAACCACTCTGCAACCCACCTTCTGCAAGCTGCTTTGCGACAAGTATTAGGTGCACACGTACAACAAAAAGGCTCTTTGGTAAATTCAGATTATTTAAGATTCGATTTTTCTCATTTCACTAAACTTACCGAACAAGAACTAATACAAGTAGAAAAACTCGTTAACCAAAAAATACGACAAAACATCCCACTACAAGAACAACGAACAGTGCCCTATCAACAAGCTATAGAAGAAGGAGTTACAGCACTATTTGGCGAAAAATACGGGGAATTTGTACGCGTAATCACATTCGACGAAACCTACTCAAAAGAACTTTGCGGAGGTACGCACGTAAAATCAACTGGACAAATTGGCTTTTTCAAAATTATTAACGAAAGCGCGGTAGCCGCAGGTGTACGTCGTATCGAAGCCATCACGGCAGAAAAAGCAGAACAATATATTGTTGAACAAAACCAACTAATATCCCAACTCAAGGAGTTACTAAAAAATCCGACAAGTTTAATACTTAGTACCCAACATTTACTCGAAGAAAACAATCGACTGAAAAAAGAATTAGAAAAAACAGTAACCGATAAAATTATTCATCTCAAACAAAAATTAGCAACTCAAATTAACCATATAGGCGATATACAACTCATTGCACAGTACGTTGAATTACCCCATACAGACGCCATTAAAAACCTAGCCTTTGCATTAAAAGAATGTATCCCTAACCTCGTTTTAGTACTAACTGCCAACATAGAAGAAAAGCCCCATATTACCATCCTTATTTCAGAAAACTTAGTAAAAACAAAAAATTTAGATGCCAATAAAATGATTCGAGAATTAGCAAAAGAAATACAAGGAGGAGGAGGAGGACAATCTTTTTTTGCCACCGCAGGAGGCAAAAATATGAATGGACTAAAAATGGTTATTTCAAAAGCCATAGACTATTTAAAGAATCAATCAGAAATTTCGAACTAATCACCCATATTATTAGTTCAGTATACACTAAACTTACTGAAAAAGAAAAATATGGCACACACTTAAAATTTATACTGATGAAAACATATATCTCATTATTATTAATTTCACTAGTTAGCTTAACCGTACAAGCTACCAACGAAAAAAACAGCGATATTACCTCAACCATATATCAAGAACCTATAACTAAACAAAATAAACGAATTAAAAAA